>DATGHL010000011.1 GCA_035308025.1 Candidatus Binataceae bacterium | reverse complement strand
CGTCCCTTGGGCGTGCCGCCGAGGCTGTGCCCCGACCGCCCGATGCGTTGAATCGCGGCGGAGATCGATTTGGGCGAATCGACCTGGCAGACCAGATCGACCGCGCCGACGTCGATCCCGAGTTCCAACGACGCGGTGGCGACGATCGCCTTGAGCTCGCCGCGCTTGAGTTTCTGCTCGGCTGCGAGCCGCTCGGCGCGCGCGAGGCTGCCATGATGAGCCATCACGGCGTCCGCGCCGACCTTCTTCTGCAGGTTAAGCGCGATACGCTCGGCCCAGCGGCGGCTCAGCGTGAAAACCAGCGTCGTATGATGCTCGCGAATCAGGCTGGCGAGCGCGTCGTACATCGCCTCCCAGTGCTGATGCGTTGTGAGCGAGCCCAATTCCGGGCCAGGCGCGAGGATTTGCAGATCGAGTTCGCGCGGCGTGTCGTCGGCGCGCACTACATCTATCGGGCGCGGCGTGCGCAGGCCCGCGGCGTCGACTTCGGCGCCGGCGAGAAAACTGGCGAGCGTCGCTATGGGGTTGAGAGTTGCGGAAAGTCCAATACGGGTAGGACGGGGCATGCCGCCGGCGGCGATCATGCGCGCGAGCCGCTCGAGCGTGAGCATCAGATGAGCGCCGCGCTTGTTGCCGGCGATCGCGTGGAGCTCGTCCACGATGACGCAGCGGACCGCGCGCAGCTTTTCGCGGAAGCGTGGCGAGGTCAGCAGGATGAAGAGCGACTCCGGGGTCGTGACAAGAATGTGGGGCGGCCGCCGGAGCATCGCGGCGCGATCGCTCGCGGGCGTATCGCCGGTGCGCAAGCCGGCGCGGATCGTCGCGAGCGTGACGCCGATCTCATGCGCGACGGCCGCGACGCCGGCCAGGGGCTCCTCGAGGTTCAGCCGAATATCGTTGGCGAGCGCCTTGAGCGGCGAGACGTAAAGCACCGCGACTTCGTCGCGCAGGACGCCGCCTTCAGCCTCGCGCACGAGACGGTCGATCGCCCACATGAAGGCGGCCAACGTTTTGCCGCTGCCGGTCGGCGCGCAGAGCAGGACGTCGTGTCCCGGCGCGGTTTGCGCTCCGGCGATCGCGGGCCATCCGAGCTCCTGCGCACGCGAGGGTGTGCCGAAGCGGCGCTCGAACCACGTGCGCACGACGGGATGAAAGGCCGCAAGCGTACCAGTCATGCGTCGATCATAGCACGGCGGCGTCGATCCGCTTTCGCCGGCAACGTCGCGGGCCGCCGGAGACTCCAAGCTGGCCGCTATCGTCTCGCCAAGGCGCTTTATATAATTTGCGCACGGCTGCAAGGGTTGGGCGGCAGGTGGAGGCTGATGGCGGTTACCGGAAAAGACTCCGTCAGAATCGTACCGTTGGGCGGGCTCGGCGAGATCGGGCTCAACCTGATGGTGATCGAGTGCGGACACAGCGCCGTCGTGATCGACGTCGGCGTGATGTTCTCGGAGGATCGCGCTCTCGGGATGGGCTTGCTGCTGCCCGATTTGCGCCATCTCGAAGTGCGCGGCCTGCACGTCGAGGCCGTGTTTTTGACCCACGCGCACGAGGACCATCTTGGCGCGCTCTCTTATTTTCTGCAGAAATTTCCGGCGCCGGTATATGCGACTGCGGTGACGCTCGCCTTTGCGCGGCGTTCGCTGCGCGAGGACGGGCCGGCCGACTGCGATCTGCGCGAGATGACGCCCGGCCGCATCATCGAGGCCGGGCCATTCACGATCGAGCCGGTGCGCGTAACCCACTCGACTCCGGACTCGGTTGCGCTGGCGATCCGGACGCCCGCCGGATTGATCGTCCATAGCGGCGATTTCAAGATCGATCCGGCGCCGGTTGACGGCGTGCGCTTCGACACCACGCGCTTCGCGCAGTTGGGCGAGGAGGGCGTCGAGCTGCTGCTCTCGGATTCGACCAATGTCGAGCGTGAGGGGCGCGCGGGTTCGGAGAGCTCGCTCAAGCCCGTCATCGATGATTTGATTCGACGGACGCGCGGCCGCTTTTTCCTCTCGTCGTTCTCGTCGCACCTGCACCGTATCCGCCAGTTCGCTGAGGTCGCACACGAGGCGGGCCGCTTCGTCGTGCCGCTGGGGAGGCGGATGGCGGAAAGCGTCCGGCTGGGGATGGAAGTCGGCCAGCTTAATCTGCCGGCCGGAACTTTTATCGATACCGCCGAGGCGGACTTTCTCGAACCGCGCCGGCTCGCCTTTCTCGCGACCGGCAGTCAGGGCGAGCCGCTGGCGGCGCTGACCAAACTGGCCAACGACAATCATCCTGCCGTGCGGATCGAGCATGGCGACGTGGTGATGCTGTCGTCGCGCTTTATCCCCGGCAACGAGCGCGCGATTCATTCGGTGGTGAACGAGCTGTTCAAGCGCGGCGCCGAAGTCCTCTATGACGGCGTCGCGCCGGTCCACGTCTCGGGTCACGCCTGTCGCGAAGAGCTGGTCGAGATGATTCGGCTGGTGCGGCCGCGTCATTTTGTGCCGATTCACGGGGAGTATCGCCATCTGGCGCATCATGTGCGGCTCGCGATCACCGCGGGCGTGGCCGAGGACGACTGTTTCCTGCTCGAAGACGGCGACACGCTGGTTTTGTCGGGCGGCGAAGCGCGGCGCGGCAGTGCGGTGCGTTCGGGCCGCCAGGTCGTCGAGGGCGAGGAATTCGGCGGCGCCGGCCTGATCCGTGAGCGGCGGACGCTGGCCCATGACGGCGCAGTGCTGGCGATCGTCGCAATTTCGGCGCGCACGGGCAAGATTGTCGCCGGACCCGATCTGATCTCGCGCGGCGTGGTCGAGGGCGATGGCGTCTCGCCTCATCTGGCGCGCGCCCGCGCCGAGCTGATGGGCCGGCTCCAGGGGCTTAACGGCGCTAGCGGCAAAGGGCTCAAGGGGGCGGCGGAGTCTGCGACGCGCGGCCAAAGCCAGAACTTCGCCGCCGTGATCGATCAGGCGCGCTTGCGCGAGGAGATGGCCCGCGTCCTCAAACGCTACTTCAGCTCAACCTTGGGTAAGCGTCCGCTGATCGTTCCCTACGTCATGGAGATCTGACCGCTATCGCGCAGGCCGGGAAATCTCCGCCGATCGAGCTGGTCGTGGCCGCGGACGAAAACGTTGCGGCGAGCCGGATTGTCGCGGAATTGGGCGCGGTAACCCTGTGGGCGATTGCCGCCTTCGCGATCCTGAGCCTGGGTTGTTTCGATGCGCGCTGGCCGATCAACCTCGGCGGCCCGGTCGGCGCAGAGCTGGCCGGCGGGATGAGCCGGCTGTTTGGGTTCCAGTCTTACATGGTGGCGATCCTGATTGGTTGGCTGGGACGCGAGCTCTGGACCGGACGGCGCGATCCCGCGCACTCTCTGCCCGCCGCCGTTGCACGCGAAGGAATAGGTGGCGCACTCGTGATCGTGGCGCTATGCGTAGCGATCACGCTGAGCGACGTCGGCAATGACCCGGGCGGAGTTATCGGCGCAGTCATTGCGGACAACCTGCGTGCCTACGTCAATCTGGGCGGCGGATTTATTGTTGTGATGGTAGCGCTGCTCTGCGGTATCGCGATCCTCGCCGGCCGCGCCCCGACCGACCTCGCTGCGACGATCGGCGGCGCGATCCGACCAAAGGTCATATCCGGCGCGCCGCCGACGGCGCTCGATTCGTTCGCGACAGATGCGGCTACAACGCCGATTATCACGAGTCGCCCGCCGTTGGCGATAAATCGCCCGGAACCGCGGCTTGGGTCCGAGCGGGGGATGAATCAATCACGCAGCCTGACGCGGGAATCAGCCGCGCCGCCGCGGCCACGCGCCAATGGCGCCTACAAGCTCCCGCCGCTGGCGCTGCTCGATACCCCGCCGCTCGAGCATACGCAGATCGACGAAGCCGCGCTCGAACGCAGCGCGCGCCTGCTCGAACAAAAGCTCGGCGACTTCGGCGTCGAGGGGCGGGTGGTCGAGGTGCAGCCCGGACCCGTCGTCACGATGTATAAACTCGAGCCCGGCTCGGGCATCAAGGTCAGTCAGATCGTCAATCTGGCGGACGACCTCTCGATGGCGCTGCGGGCGGCGACGGTACGGATTCAAGCCCCGGTGCCGGGCGAGGCCGTCGTCGGTATCGAAGTGCCGAACCGCAAGCGCGAGATGGTCTATCTGCGCGAGATTATCGAGGCTGATGAATTCTCCGCGGCGCAGAGCCAATTGACCATCGCGCTTGGCAAGGATATCTCGGGCCGCCCGGTCGCCGCCGACCTCGCCGCGATGCCCCATCTGCTGATCGCCGGGGCCACCGGCACCGGTAAGTCGGTCTCGATTCACACGATGATCGCGTCCATCCTCTTCAGCGCAACCGCGGACGATGTGCGCTTCATCCTGATCGATCCCAAGATGCTCGAGCTGTCGAGCTACGACGCCATCCCGCATCTGCTGGTCCCGGTGGTGGTCGATCCCGACAAGGCCGCGGCGGCGTTGTTGTGGGCGACGCGCGAGATGGAGGCGCGCTACCGGATGATGCGCGACCTCGGCGTGCGCAATATCGACGGTTACAACCGCGCGCTCGGCGAAGCCGGTGAACTGATCCAGTTGCGTGCGCCATCGGCGGCGAACGGCGAGGACGCGGAAACGGCAATTACGCACACTCGGCTGCCGAAGATCGTAATCGTGATCGACGAGCTCGCCGATCTTCTTTTGAGCGAAGGCAAGACCGTCGAGCGCGACATCACGCGGTTGGCGCAAAAGGCGCGCGCCGCGGGTATCCATCTGATCCTGGCGACGCAGCGGCCGTCGGTCGACGTCATTACCGGCCTGATCAAGGCGAATCTGCCCGCGCGCATCTCGTTGCAGGTGACCTCGCGCGTGGATTCGCGTACGATCCTCGACGCGATCGGCGCCGAACGGCTGCTCGGCGCGGGCGACATGCTCTTCATGCCGCCGGGTACGGCGAAGCTGCGCCGCCTGCACGGCCCCTTCGTTTCGGAGACCGAAATCCGCAAGGTCTGCGACTTTATCCGCGCGCAAGGCTCGCCCGACTATCAGATGGAAATTCTTGAAACGGCGACCGCGGCCGAGGGTGACGGCGAGGGCGGCGGCGAGCGCGATGCGCTTTACGATGACGCGGTGCGCATCGTGACCGAGACCGGGCAGGCGTCCATTTCGATGATCCAGCGGCGGCTGCGGATCGGCTACAATCGCGCGGCGCGGATGGTCGAGGAGATGGAGCGCGACGGATTGGTGCTGCCGGCCGATGGCGCGCGCCCCCGTGAACTGCGCATCCGCGCAAGCTGATCCGGCCGATCTGATCAACCTGAAATGAGAGCGCGCAAAAATCAGACGATCTTTCGCACGGCGCTGGCGCTCGTCGTCATGATCGGTGCGGCCACGATGGTGATGGGCATCGCTGGAGCGGCGGTGATGGCGGTGGCGCACCCAACCACGAACCTAAAATCAATCCTCGATCGCCTGCAACGCCATTACGAGACTACCGACTCGTTTACCGCGAAATTCACCGAGACTCTGACCAGCGCGGGCGGACCTCCGCGCGAGCGCTCGGGTAAGGTCGCCTATCGCAAGGGCGGCCGGATTCGCTGGGAGTTCGACCAGCCAGCGCCCGAGAGCGTAATTGCCGACGGCGCCACTTTGTATGACTACGACCCCGGGCTGAATCAGGTTATCGAGATGCCGCTCGGCGACGCCTTCAAGAGTCGCAGCGCCGCCGCCTTTATCCTTGGAGTCGCCAATCTCCAGCGCGACTTTGATGCGCAGTTGCTGGCGGACGCTCCAGCCGACGGCCTCGATCATCTGGTGGTGACACCGAAAGACGGCGGCGATAAAATCGGCTTAGGACTAGATGCGAAAAGCTTGAATATCGTGACATTGCAGGTTGCCGACGCGCTTGGCAACGTGACGCTGCTCAAATTTTCGGATATTCGGCGCAATGTCCCGCTCGCTAACTCGCTGTTCACTTTCACGCCGCCGCCCGGCGCCGATATCGTAACCGCCCCGCACCAGAAGTAACCTGGAGCACACATAATCGATTGCGCCGCGTTCGTGCGAAGAATACAAGTTTAGTCCCTTAGATCGGCGCATCATTCATGGAGAGAGTCCATTTATTAACGCTGGGCTGTCCCAAAAATCAGGCGGACAGTGAGCTGATGCTCGGCGTATTAGCAGGCGCGGGGTTCAAGCTGACGACGGACCCGGAAACCGCTGATGTGCTGGTGGTTAACACCTGCGCCTTTATCGAAGCGGCCAAAAAAGAATCGTTGGCGGCGGTGATGCAGGCTGCGGAACTCAAGGGGCGCGCGGCGGGTCGCCGACTAGTGGTGAGCGGATGTCTGGCGCAGCGCTACGGCGCCGAACTCCGCGCGGAGCTGCCGGAGGTCGATATTTTCGTCGGCACCGGCAACTTCCTCGAACTGCCCGAGCTGCTCAAACGCACCGAAACCTTCCAGAACCGGCCGATTCCATACGCGGGCGCGGCCCATCTGCTGCCCCGCGCCGAGCTGCTGCGGATCAGGACCGGAGATTTCTTTTCGGCCTATCTGAAAATATCCGAGGGCTGCAATCACAAGTGCGCCTTCTGCATCATTCCGAAAATTCGCGGTCCCCATGAGAGCCGCCCGCTCGCCGACGTCGTCGCGGAAGCGCGGACTCTGGTCGCAACCGGCGCCCGCGAGCTCAATCTAATCGCGCAGGACCTGACCGCTTACGGCCGCGATCTCGCGCCACGAGCGTCATTGGCGCAATTGCTTGGGCAGTTGAACGCGATCGATGGGCTGCGCTGGATTCGCCTGCTCTACTGCTATCCGAACTTTGTCAGCGACGAGCTGCTGGAGGCGGTGGCCTCACTGCCAAAAGTGGTTAAATATATCGATATGCCTCTGCAGCACGCGGACGACGGAATCCTGCGCGCAATGCGCCGGGAGCGCTCGGGCGACGGCTTGCGCCGCTTACTCGAGCGGGTGCGTCGGCGGGTGCCGGGAATTGCCTTGCGCAGCTCCTTTATCGTTGGTTTTCCGGGCGAGACGCAGGCGGCCTTCGAGGCGCTGATAGAATTCGTCCGTGCGGAACAATTCGACCGGGTTGGCGTGTTTACCTATTCGCAGGAGGAAGATACCGAAGCGGGCGCTCTTCCCGATCAGACGCCGGCACGGGTCAAGCGCGAGCGCCGCCGGCAACTGATGGAGTTGCAGTCCGAGATTTCCGCCGCCAGGAATCGTGCGCAGATTGGTCGTGAAATCGAGGTCCTGGTGGAAGGCGTGATAGCGTCAGGAGGCAGCTCGCCGGGCGGACGCGCGACGCGCCTGCGCGGCCGCAGCGCGAGTCAGGCGCCCGAAATCGATGGCATGGTGGTCCTGCGCGGCGACGCCGTGGCCGGTGAGTTTGTCCGCGCGCGAATCAGTGCGGCGCGGACTTACGATCTCGTCGGCGAGATAACTGCCGCGATCGCCTAGCTCGAAAGGGGTTTTAGTAACCGATGGCCAAGAAATCCGCAGCCTCGTCCCGCAAGAAATTCCTGAGCGATCAGCGCGCGGCTTTGCTCGAGATGAAGGACAAGCTGCTCGCCGAGATCGAGTCTGAGGCGAAGGCTGAGCGCGAAGCCAACAAGGACGAGGGTATGGATACGTACGATCTCGCTTCCGAGGAACGCGATCGCGAAATCAATTTTATCCTGTCCGATCGCGAACGCGCCAAGAGCCAGCAGATCGAAGACGCGCTGGCGCGCATCAACGAAGGCAACTACGGTGAATGCGAGTCGTGCGGACTCGAAATCGCCGACGAGCGTTTGCGCGTCATGCCCTTTACGCGCCTGTGCCGCGACTGCCAGCAGGATCAGGAGCGCGAGGCGCGCTCGCAGCGGCGGACTGATGATGGCCGCAACGTTTACCGTAAAATCGGTTCGACCGATGCCGACGAGGAGAGCGCCTGATACTTTATCCGGCTTAAGGTTTGGGGGAGATGCGCCGGACGCCTTGGGGAGGTCCGGCCCGCGTCGCGAATAATTGATGAGAATTTTCAAGGACGGCGACGACCGCGCAGCGCTGGCGGCGGATGGTCGTAAATTGCAGATAGCAAGCAATCTGACCATTGTGAAGACCGTGGTCGCGATGGCCAGCGCCCGCGGCGGGGTGGGGAAAAGTACGCTCGCGGTCAATCTCGCGGTTGCGCTGGCGCAAGGCGGCCGCAAAGTCGGGCTGCTTGATGGCGATCTGAACTCGCCGAGCATCGTCGGGATGCTCGGGATGCGGCCGGCGCGCCGGATGCCGGCGGCGGACTGGATCGAACCTGCCGCCGGGCCGCTCGGCCTGCGCGTCGCCGGGATCGATCTGCTCAACGAGCGGGAAGCGCCGGCCATAAGCTTTCTTGCCGACGAAGCGCCTGTGAGCCTGGTCGAGCCTGCAAACTCCTTCAACCGCAACGGCCACCGCCCGAGCAGCGACGGATACACGGAAGCACTGGCGCGGATGCTGGGGCGAATTCGCTTTGGTGCGCTCGATATTTTGTTGATTGACCTGGCGCCAGGTCTCGAAGCGCTGTCGCGGCTGATGCCAATAGCGCCGCAAGCGAACCTCATCGCAGTCTGCCATCCCTCGGGGGCGGCGGCGCGAGATCTGATCGCAATGCTGAATTTCGCCGCCGAAAGCAGCGCGTTGGTTCACGGCGTGATCGAGAACATGGCAGGCTTCAGTTGCGACGGCTGCCATGCTGTACGCCCGCTCATGCCGCAGGGCAATATCGCGGCGGCGACGCGCTCGGCGGGGGTCGCGCTACTCGAGCGCCTGCCGTTCGATCCTCGTCTGGCTGAATCCTGCGATCGCGGGGCGATCTTTATTCGCGAATATCCGGAGGCGCCGCTCACGCGGCAACTGATTGCGATCGCAGAGGGGCTGGGACGGCTGATCGACGCGGTCAGTTCGCCGCCGGTGCCCGCTATCGAGCGCGGAATGGAATCGAGCCAGCGATGAAATCTTTGGTTATCGGCGGCACCGGGCCGACCGGGCACTTCATCGTCAATGGATTGCTGGCGCGCGGCTACACAGTCGCGATGCTGCATAGCGGACGCCACGAACTGGACGAAATTCCGGCGACGGTCGAGCATATCCACACTGATCCGTTTTCCGAGGAAGCGCTGCGCGGCGCGCTCGGAACACGGACGTTTGATTTAACGATTGCGGCGTATGGGCGGTTGCGGCGTATCGCCGAGATTATGGCGGGTCGCACGGGGCGGTTTATTTCGATCGGCGGGGCGCCGGCCTATCGCGGCTACATGAACCCCGGCGTTCTGCGTCCGCAAGGATTGCCGGTGCCGGTCGCCGAAGACGCGCCGGTCGTCCCGGTCGAGGAGGAAGACGCCAAGGGTTGGCGGGTGGCGCGAACCGAGCAGGCGGTTTTTCAGAGCCATCCGCAGGCGACCCATTTCCGCTATCCGTTTCTCTACGGTCCGTATCAGATCGCACCGCGCGAATGGTGTATCGTGCGGCGCATCCTCGACGGCCGTCGCACGATCATACTTCCCGAAGACGGCCTGACGCTGAACCATATGGGCTACGTCGAGAACGCGGCGCACGCGCTGCTGCTGGCGGTTGATCAACCTGAGGCCGCGGCCGGGCAAATTTACAATTGCGGTGATCGCGCGATGCTGACGCTGCGGCAGGTGGTCGAGATTATCGCCGACGCGCTCGGGCAGGCGCTCGAAATCGTCTCGATGCCGTGGGAGTTTGCGCTCCCGGCCCGCCCGCTGATCGCGCAGCCGTGGACGACCCATCGCGTGCTCGACCTGGCGAAGCTGCGCGCACAACTGGGCTACGACGATGTGGTCGCGCCCGCCGAGGGGCTCGCGCTGACCGCCCGCTGGCTCAAGGCCCATCCGCTCGAGCCGAATGGCGCCGACGAGAAGATCATCCAGGATCCGTTCGATTATCGAGCGGAGGATGAGCTGATCACGGCGTGGAAGGGGCTTTGCGCGCGGATGCCGCGAGTCGCCTTCGCGCGTGAGCCGGGCTACACCGCCACCTACAGCGGCCCCGGCGGGAAACCGCGCGCCGAGCGTTGGTCTTAAAATTCTGACAAACTGAACCTCGCGAACCGCTAATTCGGAAGATTTTACTCAATCTCGCAGCGGTGATACCGTTGCCGTGGTCGAGCTATAGTGTCATTTCTTTGCTGAGTCTTCGCTCTCGGCCGCTAAGAACAGCGCTGAAGCGAGGGAATCTGAGTGGCCGAGATCAAGCAATCTGAGAGCGAGAGCCCTGCGGGATCTACGCTTGCGCAGGTACACGAGGGGATCTTCGCGGTCCATGGCGAGTACTGGGTGCTTGGCCTTGGCGGGGCAACCTTCCAACTCAAGGACGCCAAGGGTCTCGGCCATCTCCAACGCCTGTTACGGTATCCCGAGATTGAATTTCACGCACTCGATCTCTCCGCCGCGCCGCGCGAGGAGACCTCGACCGCCGCGATCGGCGGCGAGCTGCCGCAGGGCGTCAGTATCCGCGCGGGTCTGGCGGGCGACGCGGGCGAGGTGCTCGATTTCCAGGCCAAGCAAGAGTACCGCAGGCGGTTGACGGAGCTGCGTGAAGAATTCGAGGAGCTGCGCGAGAGGGGCAAGCTCGAGGCGGCCGAAGAGGTCGAGCGAGAGATCGAGTTTCTGGAGCACGAGTTGGTGCAGGCGGTCGGGCTTGGCGGGAGGGATCGGCGCTCCGGCTCGATCGCTGAGCGCGCGCGGCTCAACGTCACGCGTGCGATCCGGTCGACGGTGCGGAAGATCGGCGAGCATCATCGGGCGCTGGGAGAGTTGCTCGACCGGACGATCCGCACGGGCGCCTTCTGCGTTTACCAACCGGATACGGCGAACCCGGTGAGCTGGCGTTTCGCGTTATCCGAAGCTGAAGCAGTGACCACGCCATCGGGTGGTGCGCCGTCGCCGGCGCGACGGGAAACCGACGAGCTGGAGGATTTCGCGACGCGGACCAGGTTCGTGGGGCGCGAAACCGAGCGGGCGCAGCTCGGCCACGCACTGGTGCGGGCGCGGGGCGGCGAAGGCAGCGTGATCGCGCTGGCCGGGTCTGCGGGGGTGGGTAAGTCACGGCTGGCGCGTGAATTCGCCGGTGAGGCGGCGCGGGCGGGTTTGCGGGTTTTGACCGGCGCCTCGTATGAGCGTGACGATGCCGTGCCGTTTCTGCCGTTCGTCGAAATCCTGGAAACGCTGGCCGCGCGCGCGGCGAGTCCGCAGGCGCTCCGCAAGGAACTCGGTGAAGAGGTGCTGGAAGCGGCGCGGCTGACGCCGCAATTGCGGCGGCTGTTCCCCGATCTTCCATTGGCTCAGGAACTTCCGCCTGAGCTCGCGCGTCGCGCGTTGTTCGCCGCGCTCACGGAAATCCTTGCGCGGATCGCCGCGGTCCGGCCGCTGCTGCTGGTGGTCGAGGATCTGCATTGGGCCGACGAAGGCTCGCTCAGCCTGCTGCTTCATCTGGCGCGGGCGCTACGCCAGCGGCCAGTGATTATTGTGGCGACTTATCGCGACCTGGAGATCGAAAGGGCGGGTGGACTCGCCCAAGCTCTTGAAGAGCTGGTTCGCCGCCACCTGGTCGAGCGGATCAAGCTCGATGGCCTGCCCGAAAACGCGGTGGGAGCGATGTTGCAGGGGCTCAGCGGGCGGGTTCTGCCCGACGGTCTGGTGGGGCAGTTTCACGCCCTTACGGACGGCAATCCATTTTTTATCGAGGAGCTGTATCAGCATCTGGCGGATCAGCCCGGCAACGTTGACGCTGCGGGCGAGATCCGGCGCGACTTGCGACTCGATGAACTCGCCGTGCCCAACAACGTGCGGCTGGTGATCGGGCGGCGGGTGGCACGCCTGTCGCGCGGGGCGCAGGAGGTGTTGGACGCCGCGGCGGTGATTGGCCGTTCCTTTACCTTTTCAATGCTGCGGGCAGTGATTGGCGGCGAAGAGGGCCCGCTGATTGATCGGATGGAAGCGGCAGAGCGCGCCGGGCTGATCAATTCGGCGCTAATCTACCCCGAGGCGCAGTTCCAGTTCGCGCACGAATTGATTCGCAACAGCGTACTGAGTGAACTCAGCATCTCACGCCGGCAACATCTGCATCTGCGGGTCGCCGACGCGCTCGAGCGGTTGTACTCGTCCGCGCTCGAAGAGCACGCCAACGACCTGGCGCATCATCTGTGGAGTGCCGGCAGCGTGGCGCCGCCCGAGCGCGCGGTGACTATTCTCGCGCTGGCGGCGAAGCAGGCGCGGGGGCAGGGCGCGCTGGCCGAGGCCGAGGTTCATTACCGGCGGGCGCTGACGCGCTTGATGAGCATGCCGCCGGGGCCGGAACGCGACCAGCAGGAGCTGATGATTCAGCTCGCGATCGGGCCAATTCTGATGGCGACGCACGGCTATGCGGCGCTCGAGACGGCGACGGCATATGATCGCGCCGGTGCACTGAGTGAAGCTCTCGGCGATCCGACGCAGGTCGTGTTGAGCCTGACCGGGCTCGCTTCGGTGACGCTTCTGCGCGGCCGTTTGGCGGAGACCCAAACGTTGGTGGATCGCGTGCAAAACGCGGCCGGGCAGAGTGCGATCGGGGCGGTCTGGGGCCACTATATGCGGGGTGTAGTGAATTACCATCGCGGGGATCTCGCGCAAGCGTCCGCCAGTCTCGGCGAAGCGCAGGCGGCCTACCGCGAAAGCGATCATCGCAATAATCCCCAGGATCCGGGGACGGAGTGCCTGCAGTATCTGGCGCTGACGGCGTGGCAGATGGGTCAAGCGGCTTTGGCCGGCGAGCGGATGGCCGCAGCGACCGCGTTGGCGGATCGGCTGCGTAAGCCCTATGTGATCGTGCACAATCGCTTCTTTGCCGCCTCCCTGGCGGCCTTGATGGGGCAGAGTGAGACCACGGCGCGGCTGGCGGCGAACGTGATCGAGCTGACCGGCGGTCCGGCGATTCCGGTGCTGTTCGATCTCGGACGGATCCTGCATGGCTGGGCGCTGGCGCAGCGGGGTGAGGTTGAAGCGGGACTGGCTGAGGCTAGCGCCGGCATGGAGAGTTTCATGGCGGCCGGCAACCGGCTCGGGATTGCGATGTGGCTGGCGTTGTTGGCCGAGGTGCAGGAGCGCGCCGGCCTGGTGCAGGAGGCGCGCTCGACGCTCAAGCAGGCGGTTGACGCAGTGGGCGAGCAGACGCTGGATCTGCCGCTGGTCCTGTGGAAGCGCGGTGAGCTGCTCGCACGCCACGGCGGCGGCTCGGTGGCGATGGGCGAGTTGGCGGAGCGGAGCCTGCGCGAGGCGCTGGCGCAGGGCGCACGGTTGGGCGCGGCGTCGTGCAGTCTGCGCGCTGCGATTAGTCTCGCCCGTTTGATGCGCTCGCGCGGGCAGGTCGCGGACGCGCACGCTCTGCTCTCCGCGCAGGCGAGCAGTTTCAGCGGCGATCGCGCCAGCGACGACCTGCACGCGGCGCAGGCTCTGCTGGGCGAACTCGCCGAGGGGGCTGGCTCGGGCGCGCCGAGTGCCGCAAAGCGTCTGCCTGGCCCGCCGGTCTAGGCCGCTTGCCGAACGCGGAAGGGGAAGCGATGGAGCAAAGCGGCATGACGGTTATCGCCGAAATTCGGGCTGGATGCGCCGACGAACTGCGTGCGCGGCTCAAAACTCTTCGCGAAGGACACGAAAGCGGGAGCGCCCCATTGCCGGCGCCGCGAACCGTCCACTACGCGGCGTGGCTGATCATCCCGGATTCTAACAGCGACTCGACTCAGCTGGTGTTCGAAAGCAATTACGATGGCGCGCTGGAGGACCACCTCGACGATCTGATCAAGACCTGGGGCGCAATCCTCGACTCTATCTATCGGTCATGCCAAGGCTACCCGGATGCAGGGACCGCAGACCCCAAAGCGGTTAAAGAATTTCTGCAGGTTCCCTCAAGGAACAAGCCCTCGGCGGCATTCTTTGTTGCGTTGCCCGGCCGCTCGCTCGACGACCTCCAAAACGCGATCAAGGTTTATGCGGAAGCTGAGCGTTACCTTGCGCACGTACGGCCGGAGCGATTCAGTTATCGCGACTGGCGGGGGACGCAACATTCGCGTGATACCGGTTTCGAGAATCTGCGCGAGCGCGACCTCATGGTCAAATTGGCGGATCATTTTCGCGCTGGGCCTGACGAGCTTCGGCCGCGGCTCTTCGGCATGACACGCGGCCGGCTCTGGTGGCGCCTCGTGATCAATTTGCCATGGGTGATTCTGGCCGCGCTAATCGCCTTGCCCCTGATTCTGTTGTTGCCGGTCATCCGCCTCTACGAAATTCGCGAGGCGCAGGAGCCCGCCGGGCCGCGCGATCCGACCGCGCACGATGTTACCGCCGCCGACTACGCCGGCTACAACACCGGCATGCAAAACCATCTGTGCACCTTCGCGACCGTGCGAACGTCCCGCTTTCGACGGTTTCTCATCGGGGCAGTGCTGACCGTGGGCGGGATTCTCGCCAAGCGGCTGTTCATCTTTGGCAAGCTCGGCGCGATGGCGTCGATTCACTTTGCGCGCTGGATTGTTTTCGACGACGCGGGCGGCAGGCGAGTGCTCTTTCTGAGCAATTTCGACGGTAGCTGGGCGGGTTATCTCGGCGACTTCTCCGACCTTATCGCCTATGGCATCAACGCGGTCTGGGCCAACGTCAAGGCCTTCACGCCGACGCGATTTCTGTTCTGGCGCGGCGCCTACAATATCGAGCCTTACGAGCAGCAGGTGCGCGAGCATTTTCAGCCGGTGCAGCTAATCTATCGCGCTTACGGCGCCCATTCGGTGCGCAACCTGCAGCGCTATATTGATTTCCGCGATCGGCTGGCGCGCGCGATCGCGATTGCAGAAGCGCGCGAATGGCGCGAGACGGAGGCGCAGGAGGGGATCGAGCGCGGCGATCTGCAGGGGCTGCTGGTCAGCGGCTATGATCATCTGGATCACGCGAGCTATGTTTTTCTCCGGCTGGCGGAGCCGCAAGCCGGCCGCGCGATAGAAGCGGCGCGAGCCTGGCTGCGCAGCGTCAATGAGCGGGTGACCACAGCTATCCGGCCTCCTCAGGGCAAGCATCAGACTTGCGTGAATGTCGCGTTCACGTGGGCGGGGCTGAAGGCGATGGGCCTGCCGGCGAGTTTGATCGAAGCTTCGGAAGGCAACTTACCCGACGGCTTTCCGCGCGAATTCGTCGGCGGGATCGATCGACCTGAGGCCGCGGCCATACTGGGGGATCACGGCGCGAGCGCGTCCGCGCGCTGGGAGTTCGGAGGAGCGGCGACGCCTGATCAAGCGCCGCATCTGCTCGTTCTGCTCTACGCTATGGATGAGGCGGGGCTCGGGCGGCTTTTCAGTGAAATCTGCGGGAGCGAAGAACTCGAACGCGCCGGACTGAGCCTGGTAAAGCGGCAGGATTGCCATCGCGAAGCAGGCGATCGCACGGAGCCGTTCGGCTTTCGCGACGGGATCGCGCAGCCGGCGGTACGCGGCCTGACGCATAAGCTGGCGGACGCCGGCAATATTCCGGTGGCGACCGGTGAGTTTGTGCTCGGTCATCAGAATGAGTATGGTTACACAACTCGTTTGCCGAGCGTGGGGGAGCAGGACGACCCGCGGAGAATTCTGTGGGAACATCCTGGAGCGCGAAAAGATCTGCGTGCCTTCGGCATGAACGGCACGTATTTAGTTTTCCGAAAACTTTCGCAGGACGTTGACGGCTTTTGGGCTTTCGTCGCGGCCAACTCGGCGAGCGCGGGCGGGGAAGGGGACTCCGAGCGGATGGAATTGACGGCGGCCAAGCTCATCGGGCGCTGGCGCAGTGGCGCTCCGCTGGCGTTGGCGCCGGCCCACGACGTTCCCGCGCTGGGACGTGACAATCATCTGAACAACGATTTCGGCTATGCCGCGACCGATGCGGAGGGGCTCGTCTGTCCGATCGGCGCACATATCCGGCGCGCCAATCCGCGCGATTCGCTGCCGTTCACGGCGGCGAAATCGCGCGAGCTCGTGAGGCGGCATCGGCTGATCCGTCGTGGCCGCAAGTATTCCGAGTACAGCGCGGGTGCGCCGGCCGACCAGGGCATTTGTTTCATCGCGCTCAATGGCGACCTGCTGCGCCAGTTCGAGTTTGTCCAGCAGAACTGGCTCAACGATCCGACCTTCATGGACCTCAACGCGGACCGCGATCCCATCGTCGGAGATCACGATGAAGCTAACGGCGAAGGGGCTGGGTTCACGATCCAGGCGCAGCCGGCCGCGCGGCGGCTAGCCGGGATGCCGCGCTTCGTGACCGTCAAGGGCGGCGGCTATTTTTTCATGCCGGGTCTCAAGACCTTGAGATTTTTAGCAGCGGAACGATCGCAGTCGCAAGAAAATTAAAGTGAAGCGAAAAAAATCAACGACTGAAACCGTCAATTACGGTAAGTCTGAAAAGTGAAGGATACCAACCCGCCTGCAGCCTGATCGCTTCCGCTCCTAGTACTCCCGCAACTCCTACCCAGAACCAGGCCGTCGCCGACAGGAACTAACTTATCTTGAAAACCGCACTGAACGTAAAGCCGCAGCTCGAGCTGCCGGCGCGTCCAACCTCGATGTGGCCGACGGACGTCTGGGGCTTTTTGACTTTGGGCTGGCTGCTGCTGATTCACCTCACAGCGCTCGTCGGCCTGATTCTGCGCCCGCTGCCCGGATGGAACGTCTTCGGGGTTTTCGTCCTGCTGTCGTTTCTCGGGGGGACGAGCACGGTGATTTGTTATCATCGCGAACTCGCGCATCGCTCGCTGACGCTGCATCCGGTGGTGCGCGCGGTCATGATCTTCCTCGCGATGCTCAACGGGGCGGCGCCACCGGGGAGCTGGGTCCCGACGCATCGGCTGCATCACGCGGAGACCGACACGCCCGATGACCCGTCGAGTCCGGTGTGGCGCGGGATGTGGTTCGCGCACGTCGCCTGGCACTGGCAGGCGGATAACGGTTTGCGCGAGCCCTACGCTCGGGACCTCGCGCGCTTCTCGCTCGGGACATGGAACCGGCTGTTGATTCCGATGTTCGCGATTGCCTACTTCGGCGGTGCGCTCTGGAGCCTCACGGCTTTTTTTTGGCTCGGCGCGATCCGCATGACCTTTGCGTTTCACGCGACCAGCCTGATCAACAGCGCCTGCCATACCGAACCCGGGATCGAGCTGGGAGAGGATTCCTCACGCAATCTATGGTGGGTCGGAGTGACGATTTTTTTTCTCGGCGAGAACTGGCATCGCAACCATCATCTGTTTCCGCGCTCGGCGCGGATGGGTCTGCGATGGTGGCAGCCGGACGTCGGCTACTGGCTCATTTGCGGCCTCGCGCGGTTAGGACTCGCGAGCGAGGTCCAATCGGCCGGCAAGGCGTAGGCGTCAGATCGTCCGCAAGGACCAAGTGCAGAAGCCGCTCAGGGAAGTTCTCGATCTTGCGCGCCCGTAGCTCAACTGGACAGAGCATCAGACTTCGGATCTGAGGGTTGGGGGTTCGAATCCCTCCGGGCGCGCCAATCACGTTTGGGCTTCCAGTTAATTCCGAGAGCTCCCGTCCTGCACGGCCCGGGTTTCCAGACCGCAGCGGTCTTCTCATCGACGGTGGTGATAATCCCCCGTGCCTCCTGAAGGACTCTTGCCTTCAGCGACCGGTCAGCCGCTGCAGCTGCTCGGGATACCGCGCTCCCTGCACTGTGATCTGGGAAGCCGCGCTATCGATCTCACGGAGGTCTTCAGACGTAAGTTTGATCGCTGCGGCGCCATTGTTCTCTTCCAGCCGCGCGATTTTCGTTGTACCGGGAATCGGTACGATCCACGACCTTTGGGCGAGCAGCCACGCAATCGCGATTTGGGCAGCGGTCGCTTTCTTTCGCTCCGCGATCCTCCCGAGCAGATCAACCAAGGCCTGATTCGCTTTGCGAGCCTCAGCCGTGAAGCGCGGAACGATGTTGCGAAAGTCGGAACTGTCGAACGTAGTATGTTCGTCGATCTTGCCGGTGAGGAAGCCTTTACCAAGCGGACTGAATGGAACGAAGCCGATGCCAAGTTCCTCGAGCGTCGGCAGTATCTCCTTTTCAGGCTCTCGCCACCACAGCGAGTATTCGCTCTGGACCGCGGTGACGGGCTGGATGGCGTGGGCGCGGCGGATGGTTTGCGCGCCCGGTTCGGAAAGACCGAAGTGCTTAACTTTGCCTTCCTTAATCAAATCTTTTACCGCACCAGCCACGTCTTCGATTGGCGTCTCCAAATCGACTCGATGCTGATAGAAGAGATCGATGGCCTCGATCTTGAGTCGTTTGAGTGAGGCCTCGGCGACTTGCTTGATATGCTCCGGCCGGCTATCAAGCGCCCCTGGAGTACCGATCTTGAAGCCAAATTTAGTAGCGATCACCACCTGTTTGCGGAAGGGTGCGAGGGCTTCACCATTGGGTCGGGAGGGTGATGCCTCTGGCGAGGACATCCCTCTCCCGCCCACCGAACCGGACGTGATAGTTTCCCATCATCCGGCTCTCCGCACTCGCATCTCAGTATCCCGTTCGCGACTAGTCAGTTTGCCAGCATGGAGGGCGTCGTGGCATGAGCGGCAGAGCACGGTGCGCTTGCGTCGCCGTGCAGCCGCTACTTGCTGCCAGAGCGGAGCGTCCTTCACGTCCTTGAGCTTATGGGCGTGATGCACTTCGCACGGCACGTCGGTTGCGCCACAGTACTCGCACTTCCGGGAATGCAGACGATCGAGCACGTCGGAACGGCCTGCGGTCCACATGCTGTTCGGCGATCGATCAACTGCCGCACCCAGCTCCGGAAGTTTATTAAGGTCCTTCAGCGCGAAGACCTCGACCAGCCGCTCCTTGCGGCCTTCCACTTTGACGCGGATGGCCAGTCTACCTCCGATCCTCAGATGATGGGCGACCTGATTGACCGACCGGCGCAGCTTGAACGAGAGCGTCTTGAGCAAGCTGGTCTGCCACAGGAAGTGCAGTTTGCGCAGACTGTACTTTGCGCAGTTAGCCAGTCGGTAATAGTTGGCGAGGCCGCGCATCTCGGCGTTGTAGGCGAGCACGATCTCCAGCACGCTGCTGTCGATCAGATAGCGCCGATGAATCGCCTTGAGGCGGCTCAGATCGCCATAGCCCTTGCGTCGGTTGAAGCGCACCACGCGGTCGTGGGGAACGACCAGACGGATGCGGCTGGTGTGACCACGCGTAAGCGTATACCTGCCCTGGAACCGTACTCGTTTGATCCGGGCCACGTTCACGGTGCGAACGTGATGGCCAAGGAACACGGCTCCGTCCGACGCCTTGCTCACTTTGCTCTTCTCGGCCGAGGCTTCGAGTTTGAGTTGGTCGCGTAAGAAGGCCGCGACCTCCCGCATAATCTCTTGCGCATCAGCCTTACTGCCGATCACGCCGATCAGGAAGTCGTCGGCATAGCGGCAGAAGAGCAGCCGGCGGAAGTTAGGATCGAACCAGTTCTTAGCCGGCATGGTTGAGCGTTTCACCTGAAGTTCCCGAACCTTCTCTTTCTCCGCTTCCGCCTCGACCGTGCGGCCGTGGGCTAGAAGCTGATCGATAAGGCGCCGCCGTTTGCAAATGGCGGTGGACAGTCCCTGATAGGGGAGATGGACGTATCGCTGCTTGCCTCGGTCGAAGCGCGCCTTCATGTCGGCAAGGAACTCGTCGAGTTCATGCAGATAGACGTTGGCGAGAATCGGCGAGACGACACCACCTTGCGGTGTGCCGCTGAAGGTGGCGTGGAAGGTCCAGTTCTCCATGTATCCAGCCTTGAGCATCCCGACGATGAGGCGGATGAACCGCTCGTCGTCGATCCGCCTGCGCAGCAGATCGAGCAGGATGCCGTGATCGATGTTGTCGAAGAACCCGACCACATCGACGTCCACCAGCCATTTGACGCCGTTCCAGGTGTCTTGGATTACGGACAGCGCAGTGTGACACGAGCGGTTGCGGCGAAAACCATGTGAGCGCGGCGAGAATACCGGCTCGTAAATGGCCTCCAGCAACAGCTTCACTACGCCCTGAACCAGCTTGTCATCGGCTGTGGGAACACCCAACGGACGCAACTTTTTGCCGTCGGGCTTGGGGATATAGACCCGGCGCACCGGGGTAAAGCGGTAGGTCCCGGCACTGATACGCGAGATCAAGGAATGCACCCGCTCGAACGAGAAGCCGTCGAGCGTGTTGTCGGTGACGCCCTTGGTGAGCGCGCCCCGATTCGGTGCGATCTCGGCGTAGGCCTGCTCCCACAGGAGCGGGCTCAGCATCAGACGAAAGAGACCGTTGATCCGCTTGCCCTGTCGCGACAGGTTACGGATCGAATCGAGTCGTCGTCGTAGCGACTCCGGCAGCATCAGCACACCCTCCACGGCAACGACCGATTCGCGAGTACTGCCGCCCTTCACCCGGCCGGCGAGGAATTCCGCGGCGGTCACCCGCACGCTTTCATCCGCGGCCGTCCATCCTCTTATCTGGATGGCTGTCCCGACCATTACGTCGGGCGTTCGGCTACTACTGCGGCTCTGTCGCCGTGCGGGCCGTCGTTTTCACGACGCCCGTTTAGGCGATCCCGTGTTTGCACGATTGAGGAGTTCCGACGCGATTAGGCGCCCCGTTCGCCCCTTTGATCCCGCCGATGGCGGGCAGACCGCGCCGGCTGGGTCGAGAGCGTCTAGTCAGCACCGCTCTCTTCGGGCCGGATCTCATGCGCTATCCGGCTTCCGCGCGGGATGACGCTTCAACCATCGCTGCGTCACCGTGGAGGATAACACCCTGAGGACTGGGGTTCAGGCAATTCAGCTTTCGCCATCCGCGTCTTGCGCTGACCCGCCCGGCGTACGATGGCTTCGTCCGTTTGGGCCTTTTCCCGACATGCTACGTTCCCCCGCCGGTTTCCCGGTTTCAGCCCAATGGCCGAGGTAAGTCGGGTGCGCATGGATTTTCCCAGCTATCCAGTAGACATCGTCTTACCCTCCTTCAATCACGCCGACACGGCGCACGA
>DATGHL010000010.1 GCA_035308025.1 Candidatus Binataceae bacterium | reverse complement strand
GGCCCGGCGGCCACCGAGAACCACACCGCCGCGCGCAACGGCTCCTGACTTCCAGGGACAGTCGCAGGGAACGAAGGCAATGGCGAAGGCGAGCAGGCTCCATAACGGTGCCGCCGCCACCTCCGATAAAGCCGGTAATCTGCTCAGCGACCCGTCCAACGGCGCGACTTTCGCCTGGAATGTACGCAACCAATTGTGAAGCGTCTCCGGCGGGTCGGCCGGTTCGTTTTCGCTGCAGTACGACGCCAGGGCGCGGCGCGAGAACGACAGCGGCGCCCACACCGGCACGATTATCTGGAGGATAAGACGTACGTCGCGCAATCATCACCTGGCGCGCGGGTAACAATTCTGTTTTCTTGCCGGGGAACGGCGAGGTGCTGATAGTTAACCCGGATTCTGGCACCTCCTATGTGCTGATCCGGGATGCGCAGGGCTCGACCATCGGGTTGGTCAACACCTCGAATGCTCTGCAAACGCAGTTCACCTATCAACCTTTCGACGCGCCGACGACCAGCGGGACCGCCGGCAATTCCCGTTCCTGTTCGGTGGCAGGCAGTACGATCCCACCGGCATGTATTGCAGTTACAGCCCGACCCTGAATCATCAAGTCTGGGGCCTCCCTAGTCGAAGGCGTTTTCGCCGGTGATGTCGCGGCCCAGGATCAGGGTCTGCACGTCGAAGGTTCCCTCATAAGTGTTGACGGTCTCGAGGTTCAACATGTGCCGGATCACCGGGTACTCGTTGACGATGCCGTTGGCGCCGAGCATGTCACGCGCCGCCCGCGCGATTTCGAGCGCTGCGTTCACATTGTTGCGCTTGGCGAATGAGACCTGCTCGGGACGCATCGTGCCGGCATCCTTCATCTGGCCGAGACGCAGGCAGACCAGTTGCGCCTTGGTGATCTCGGTCAGCATATCGACGAGCTTGCGCTGGACCATCTGATAGCCCGCCAGCGGCCGCGCGAACTGCTTGCGCGATTTCGTGTAATCCAGTGCGCAGTGATAGCAACTCCGCGCGGCACCGATCGCGCCCCAGGCGATGCCGTAACGCGCCTGGGTCAGGCAGGCGAGCGGCGCGCGCAGCCCGCGCGCGGCAGGCAGATGATGCCGCTCTTCCAGTCGCACATCCTCAAAGACCAACTCGGAGGTCACCGACGCGCGCATCGAGAATTTGCCGTGGATATCACTCGTACTGAAGCCGGGCGTGCCTTTCTCGACGATGAAGCCGGTGATGCCGTCCTCGACCTTGGCCCAGACCACGGCGACGCCCGCGAGCGAGCCATTGGTGATCCAGCGCTTGGTGCCGTTGAGGACCCATCCGCGGCCGTCTTTGCGCGCGCGGGTCTCCATCCCGCCCGGATCAGAGCCGTGATCCGGTTCGGTGAGTCCGAAGCAGCCGATGAGCTTGCCCTTGGCCATCTCGGGAAGGTAGCGCTGCTTCTGCTCTTCGGAGCCGAAAGAGTAGATCGCGTACATCGCCAGCGCGCCCTGCACCGAGGCCATCGAGCGCAAGCCCGAGTCTCCGGCCTCCAGCTCCTGCATAATCAAGCCGTATGCGATGTTGTTCAACCCGGCGCATCCATAGCCATGGAGGTTGGCGCCGAAGACCCCAAGCTCAGCCATCCGTGGGATTAGCTCGCGCGGAAAAGTCTCGCCCGCGAAGTGCCGTTCTATATCAGGCAGCACTTCACGCTGGACGAAGGCGCGGACCGCGTCGCGCGTCATTTTTTCTTCCGGGCTGTGCAGCTCGTCGAGATTGTAGAAATCCAGGTCTCTCAGGGTGCCTGCCATTCTGATTGCTCCTTATGCTAGCTTTAGAGCGTCAAATAACCAGAAATAAAAGAATTCTGCCAAGTTCTGTTTCGGAATAGTATCAACAAAAGCTGTTCTCCAAGGATTCGCGGCTGCGCCGACCGGCTGCATAAACCGCGCGTTGCGTCAGCCGGAGCCATCACCTATTCTTATACAAGAAGTTAGCAGTATGCACATCGAGACATTGAAGGTCTTCTGCGACATCATCGAAAGCGGCAGCGTTTCTTATGCCGCTTCGCAAAACTTCGTGACCCAATCAGCGGTCAGCCAGCAGGTCCGCAGTCTCGAGGACAAGTACGAGTGTCGCCTGTTAGAGCGCGCGCGCGCCGGAGTCAAGCCAACGCCAGCGGGCCAAATTCTTTATAACTCGAGCAAGGAGATCGTCCGGCGCTTCATCGAACTGGAAAACCGCCTGCGCGAGATCGGCTCAGTGGTTGCGGGTTCGATTCGCGTCGGCACGGTGTACAGCGTCGGGCTGCATGAGCTTCCGCCCTACCTAACCGAATTCATCCGCACCCATCCGCAGGTCAATGTTCACCTCGAGTATTTGCGCTCCAACAAGATTTACGAAGATCTGGCCGAGGGCAAGATCGATCTTGGTATCGTCGCCTATCCGGCCAAGCGCAGCCAGATTGTCACCGTCGCCTTTCGCCATGACGAGCTGGTCCTGGTGGCGCCGCCCGACGACGCGCTGGCCAAGCTCAATAAGGTCTCGGTCAGGGAGCTGATCGGCCAGCATTTCGTCGGCTACGAGAGGGACATCGCGACGCGCAAGGCCTCCGATCGGATTCTGCATGAATATGGGGTCAAGCCGCACTATACGATGGAGTTCGATAACATCGAGACGATCAAGCGGGCGGTCGAGATCGGACAGGGTATCGCGATCGTGCCCCGCTCGACGGTCGAGCACGAGACGGCGCGCGGCTCGCTCAAGCTGCTGGAATTCACCGAGGGACCGTTCATGCGGCCGCTTGCGATCATCTACAAGCGCGGCCGCGAGCTTTCACCGGCGGTCAACAAGTTCATCGAGATTCTCACCTCCAGCAAAATCCCGATGCCGGGCGGTCAGGGCGCGCGCAACGGCGTCAAGGCGGATTCCCACGAACGCGTCGCGAAAGACCTTCCGCAGACAAAGGAAGCTCACACAAAGGACGTTCCCCAGACTGCCGACCGCTAATCCAACCGCTCACCGCTCAACCGAACCAGCAAAAAAGCGGCCCTCGATAATCGCCGCGATTTCGCGCCAATAGGTCTCTTTCTCAGTCTTGACCAGCAGCCCGCTAACCCTCGCCCAGCCGGAACAGAGCATATGCACGGCCTCGACCACGCTCGGGACGTCGGTGACGTGCAGCAGCCCACGTTGACCGCCGCGCTCGACCGCCTGCGTCAGCGCGCCAATATACGGTTCGAGAATCTGATGGAGCGGCGCACGATACTGCGGACGGCGTCCGAGGTAGAGCACCTCGTGATTGAGCACGGCGAAGGCTTCGCGATAGCGATCGATTACGTCGAGCGCGGCGCGCATGATGCCGAGCAGTTCACGCCGCGGATCGTCGCCGCTGGCCGCGCGAATCTCGGGCAGCGCCTCGGCCAGCTCACCGACCATCGATTCGGCGAGCAGCAGCAGAATCGCGTCCTTGCTCTGCAGGTAGAGATAGATCGAGCCGGCGGCGAGTCCGGCCTCGACCGCTATCTCCTTGACCGTCGCCTGATGGAACGATTTGCGCGCGAGCACGCGGCAGGCAGCGAGAAAAATCTGCCGCCGGCGCGCTTTGACCAGCGGGTCATCGTGATTCTGAACTTTAAGCGCGTCCGCCATCGCCCTGAGAATACACTAGCGGAGCGCGCAGACTAGCGGAGTGCGGTTGCCGCGCTCCGCTAGCGTGTGTCAATCCGCCCCATGATCGGCTAATGCTCAATCGCGTGGAACCCGTCGCGGCAATTTCCGACCCGCCGGACGATCGCGCAGCCGCCGCGAGCCACAGCCGCGCGACGACGCGCGCGGTTTTTGCGAACCTGGGTGTTCAGGGCTATGCCTTCGCGTTGCTGGGCGTCGCGGCGCCTTTTATCGCGACGAGCTTCAGACTCGATCAAAGCGGGATCGCCCGCATGTATGCGTGGATCTCGCTCAACGCTTTCGGCGCCCTGATCCTGTCGCGGATGGCCGATCGCGCCGGCCGCCGCCAACTGCTGCTCTTCTGCCTGATCGCGACCGGGCTCTGCTCCCTCGGCGCTGCGCTCTCGACCCGCGCGGTCGCGTTTATCGTCTTCGAGATAGCCGCCTACGCCGCGATCGGTGCTGCAATCACCACTTCCATCGTAATGCTGGCCGAGGCCCTGCCGACAGACCGGCGCGCAGGAGGTCAGGTGATTGCCAACTTCGCTACCGGTATCGGCGGCGGCGCCTGCGTGATTCTCGCCCCCCTGCTCGCGCACTTTGCGATGTCGTGGCGCTGGCTCTTCGCACTTCCGATACTGAGCCTGATCCTCGTGCCGTTGATGATTCGGATGATCCCCGAGAGTCGGCGCTGGGAGCGCGCGGCTGCCACCGGCGCCACCGAGCGAAGCCGATTTTACGACATTTTCCGCCGCTCCTATCGGGGACGCGCAATTCCCCTGTTGATCGCAACGTTGATCGGCGAAGTGAGCGGCGCCGCCGTGCCCACCTGGATCTACTACCACGCCGTGACGGTCGTCGGGCTCTCGCCCGCTAAAGGCTCGATGATCCTGCTGGCCGGCGGAACGATCAGCATCCCCGGCCTTGCGCTCGGCGCCTGGATGGCGAACCGGCTCGGCCGCGTCCATACGATCGTTATCCTGGGCCTCACCGGGATCGCCGGCATTTTGGCCTTCTATTGGGGTCCGCCAAAGAATTGCGCCTGGCCGACGCTGTGGTTGCTGGTCGCGCACACCTGGTTCGCGACCACTGGACGCGGGCTGCTGGTCGCTGCGAATTCAGCTGTGACGGAACTCTTCCCGACCGCCCTGCGCGGTACGATAATGGGCTGGCTACTGTTCTGTATCGCGATCTCGGCGATTTCGGCGCAGGCGAGCATCGCGATTCTCGCCGCTCGCTTCGGCGGTATGTCCAACGTCGTCGGATGGCTCGCGCTGCTGACCATCCCGTCGGTGCTGATCTGGGGATTTTTTATCGAGGAGACGCGTGGCCTGTCGCTCGAGGCCGCCGCCCGCGAATAACCGCACATGGCTTGCAGACCGTCGCTATATGCGGCGGCCCGCCATCAGCACAAGTGTAGAGCACGCCCGCTTACAGCCCGCGAGTCTCGGTTCCCCGCACGACCTTGCCGGGACGCGCCCCAGTCTCGCGACCGTTTTCCTGGATCGCCTCCCCGTTGACGAACGTGGCGACGTAGCCGCGCGCCTTCTGCATCAGCCGCGGCATCCCGCCCGGCAGATCATTGACCAGCGCGGGATAGTCCATCGCCAGGCTCGTGTGGTCGATCAAATTCGCGTCGGCTTTCATCCCAACCGCCAGCGTGCCGCGGTCGTGCAGACCATACAGCCGCGCCGTCTCGCTGGTCATCTTCTTGACCACCAACTCGACCGGCATATGTAGCGGATCGCCCGCCGGATGCTCGCGCACCCACTTCGTCATCATGTAGGTGGGCATGCTGGCGTCGCAGATCACCCGCGCGTGCGCGCCGGCGTCGCTGCCGCCGAGCACCGCCAACGGATGATTGAGCATCTCATGCACCGCGGCCGGGTTGCCGTCGGCGTAGTTGGCCACTGCGAACATCAGGAACGTGCGGCCCTCGTTGCCGACCAGGAAGTCGTAGGCCACCTCGCGCGGATCGCGCCCCTCGCGACGCGCGATGCTGGCGATGCTGTCCTTTTCCGCGGGCGTGTAGGTCAGCGGCGAGCCGAGCGGATAGGTCCGCTCCCAGATGAGCGGGTTCTGATAGAGCAGCGACATGCCGGTGGTGTTCGGATCACTGTCGGCAAGCAGGCGACGTTTGGTTTCAGGCTCGCGCATCATGCGCAGCCGTTCGCCGGCCGGCAGATCCTTCAGCGGCGCATAGCTCGGCAGGAAAGTGAAGGGATGATCGCCCGCGATGTTGAACAACGAGCAGATCGGCCGCGCAAACACCTGCGGGGTGATCCGCTCGCCGGCGCGCACCGCTTCCTCTACCAAGCGCATTTGGGACCGCCATTGTTCCGGATCGGTATTGTGCTGGGCCAGCAGGAAAGTGATCGGGCAGCCAGTCTTCGCGACGCGCCGCATCAGCTGCATATCCTCGTTCAGCGCCGCGCAATCTTCGCCCGCGGCGCCCCGCGCCACCCATTCGAAGATGCCCCGTCCGGCCGCGAGGATTCCGCGTGCGATCGCCGTCAGCTCTTCCTCGAGCGCAAAGGTCCCCGGCACCGGCTCGCCATCGACTCCGGTGTGCACCAGCGTGCGCGAAGTCGAAAAGCCCAGTGCGCCGTCAGCGATCGCCTGCTTGACCAGCGCCGCCATCCCCGCGATATCCCCGGCGGTCGCCGCCTCGTTGCGCGCCCCCCGATCACCCATTACGTAGGCGCGCACCGCCCCATGCGCCACCTGCGCGCCGACGTCGAGCGTGCGCGGCATCTTCGCCAGCACGTCGAGGTACTCGCCAAAGCTCTCCCAGCCCCACGGGATACCCTGTTCCAGCGAGACCCCGGGGATGTCCTCGACCCCCTCCATCAGTTGAATCAGCCACGAATGACGATCCGGTTTCGCGGGCGCAAAGCCAACGCCGCAGTTGCCGAAGACCACCGTGCCGACGCCATGCCACAGCGACGGCGCGAGCTGCGGATCCCACGTCACCTGGCCGTCGTAATGCGTATGCACGTCCACCCACGCCGGCGCCACCAGCAGCCCGTCGGCGTCAATCGTGCGGCGCGCCGCACCGATGTCCTTGCCGACTCCGCTGATCCGTCCGCGGGTGAAGGCTACGTCGCCGCTGAAGCCCGGCGCACCGGTACCGTCGATAACCGTGCCGCCCTTGATTACAACGTCATGCATCAGAGTCTCCTCGCGATTGCTGGATTGCCGCCCGATTCAATGGTTCTGGCCGGCGCCACCAAGCCCTGATACTCGCAAAAACGTTTGCGACAAGCTAGCGCCGCCGACAACGGTCAGCGCGCTGCTGACCGGGATCGAGATCGAGCGTTTAAGGCGCGCGTTAATTTTCAGTTGATCCGCTTGAGATTCGGCACGAAGGCCAGCCACGAGCGATCTCGGACGTCCGCCGCGAGGCGCGCGCCCGGCGCCGCGAAACGATAGTGCCGGCCCGAGATCGGACTCACCACCGTCAGCGCGGTTTTGCCGATGTACTCGAATTGCGGAATCGCCATCGCGCCCGGCGCCGGCGGCCGCACGTTGGCGGGTTGCGCCGCGCCCGGCACTGACATCGCAACTTTGATCGCGTGATCAGCTCTACCGCAACACATCTTGCTCCTCCGCTTGGGTCTCTACGTCCGGATTCTCCGGCGCCGCGTCCTCGGTGTAATAACTCGGTGCCATTGCCGGCGCACCCGCGTTGAACCGTTCGACCAGAATCGCCCCACCCGACAATGCTGGCCACAAGATCGCGCGCTCGCGCCAGCCTTGTGCGATCAGCAGCGCGATGGGCGCGGCGACCCACAGGCTCAGGCAGTAGAAGCACTCGAAGACTTTGCCCCAAAAGCCCGGCTTGATCCGGCGCCGCAAGCTCTCGAGGAGCGCGCCCGGGCCCTCTTCGAAGGCCAGCAGATGGGTGATCCGCCATGCCGCAATCGCGCCCAGAATGAATTGATAGATTGGCATTGCTTTCTCGATTATGTCGAAGCTCGCGTCCTGCTTTGGCCCCTCATCCACGCAACAGGCCGCGGATGAGGGGCCATCGCAATACGGCTTTAGCTACGGCTCAGCGCCACCGCTGCAACTGTGTGCGCGTCCAGGCTGTCGAAATGCGAGGTCCCATCAGTATGCTTGCTGTAGACGTCCACCGTTATCGCGAAGCTGCACGCCGACGGTCCCGGACTCGGCAGCAGCGTCGTCAGCAGGCCGTTGGAGGCGGGCGAAATCGCCGTCGGGCCCGCAGGATAGGCAGGAAATCCTCCCGACGGAACGGCCGGGTGGTCCACGTCCAAACCCGAGTCCAGCGTCCCGCTGCCGCCATTTAGGCCGCGCTCCCACCACAACACGAAGCTCGACATGAAGCTGCTCGGCGGGGTCGGATGGGGCGGATTCAAATCGCCCAACACCGCGTGATAGGCGCGATAATCGACCTGGAAGGCGTCGCTCGCGTTGCCCGTCCCATGCAGGAACTGACATTCTTCGCTGCTCGTCACGCCGTTCATCACGAAGGCGTCAATCTCACCAACCACCGGGCGATTATCCGCCCAGATCAGATGGGTCAGCGCTGCGTATGGCACATTGGCCGTGCTGCCCGGACCACTCAGCGTCGGCATCAGCCGGATGAACTGGAAGCCGACCGCGGCATCGCCGGGGCCGGGCGTCACGCCGGGCGGCACCAGCCGATCGCCGTTACTCTTGAACACCTCGACGGTTAACAGGAACCGGCCATTCCCAGGTCCGGGCGGCGTGCTCGTAGTCACGTCCGTGTCGAAATACTGATGGAACTGCGCGCCTTCCCAATCCTGGTCCGGACTGGTCGAGCCCACCGGCTGCACTGTCGCCGACTGGTAGGGAATCACGCATAGCCCCGATACCGCGACGCTGGCGCTGTTGATTACCGCCGGTACTGGTCCCAGGTACTGTGGGTCGGTCTCGATTCCCGAGGTGCCGAGCGCATACTTGTACCAGGTCACCGGATTCTGAAGTGGCTGCGGCGTGCCGATCGGATTGCCGTTGAGGTCCGCCGGCGCCACGCTCATCCGATAGTAATATGCCCCCAGCGCTTCCATCCCCGGATCGAAATACAACATGAAGTAGAGTCTTTTGCACCACGGAGCATCGTTAGAGTTGACCAATCCGCCGTTCGCGTTCGCCAGAATCGGCGCCGCGACGCTGTAGGTGCCGGTTTGCGTAGTGTCCGTGTAAGGCAACCCCGGTCCGGCTGGCGGAATCGGAACGCCGTAATTGCTGTGCAAGGCGTGGGTCGAGGTCGCGCCGATCTGCTGTAGCACAACGAAATCTGTCCCCGGAATCGGCGGTTGGGTGCCGCAGGCGCTGCCCGACAGGGTCGAAAGATTGGCGAAATCGTCTGCGGCAAAATACTGACCCGCCGCGGCGCCATCGTAAATACAGACTGAGACCGCACCCTGGTTTTGATAAACCTTGTAAAAGTAGCTCTTGTAGCAATTCAGCAGGATGATCGGGAACTGATCGAAGCAAAACTGGAAGGAACCATCTGGCTGCAGCGACGCGTCGCCCAGTTTGGCCGTCGAGCAGGTGCACCAGATCGGCCACAGTGAAGGATGCGCCATGAAGTACTGCACGGCGTCCTGCGCCGAACTCGCCTGCAGCGCCTGTAAATCCTGATGCAACTCGATATTGGGCGCAAAGCGCAAATCGATCTTGCCGGCTGCGATCGCGCGATTCACATTCGCCACGGCCACGCGGTCAATCGGACCGGGGTCGGGGCCTGGGCGCGGCGGCGACGGAAACATCACCGGATTGGCCGCCAGAAACGCCGTGAACTTGTCGATAAACGGCGGTACATCCTTGATCAGGAACGGGAAGCAGCAGCAGGTCGATTGCCAGACCTCGACTACGCCGTTGCAGATCGGGTAGCAGAACTCGCGCGGCGGAAACGGAATCTGGTTGAGCGCGATCCCCTTCAGTAGCGCGGTCTTGTCGAAGAAAATCGGATAGCATTTGCTGACCTTGCCCGCGACGCAGATGCGGAAAATCAGCCACTGCCGCCACAGTTGCGCCGGCACTTCAACCACCGGATTCTTGGTCCACACCGGCAGGACCTGCGCCGCGGAAAACTTCTGCAGCACGCTCGCATCGAGCGTGCTCGGATCCGGCACGTCCGGCCCGAGCGCGATCGTCCCGGTGATCTTGCTAGTGTCAGCGCCTAGGTCCAGCTGACCTTTAGCGCCGGCCGCCAGCTTCGTCGCCTTTCCGCGCGCGTCGATTGCGTAGAGCGCCAGGTTAGGTGTTTCTTCGTTCGGCTGGGCGCCGACGAGTGTGAACTTCAGTTGCATAAAATCTCTCCATCCAAGTTCGGATGAAGAGACTCAGCGCAACTAACGTACCGAAAAGAAAGTTCGCGCTTTATTGATGGATCCCGTCGCGCTCCAAACGAAGCTTTGCACTTTCCGCAAAGCCCGCTTCGCAGTGGCGCTGAGATAATCGCACTCGACGGCCGCGCTCGCGCCGGCCTCGTCGCGCCGCGATCCTACAAATTGTTCTTGTAATCCTGCTCGACGAACTGATCGATCTGACGGGCCGTCTTCGCGTCCGCGCCGGTCTTGCTCGCCAGATAGTCGCCCCACGAGATCTTCACGCGCTCACTCCAGCTCTCCGGACGCCATAGCTGCGAGCGCATAAAGGCCTTCGCGCAGTGGAAGAAACATTCGCGAATCGTCAGACGAATCGCGAGCTGCGCGTCGGCTCCGCGCGCCGCCAGCCGCTTGAGCACCTCAGGTTCCACCGTCAGTTCCGCCGTGCCGTTGACCCGCAGCGTCTCATCAGTCCCAGGCACCATGAAGATCAACCCGACGTGCGGGTTCGCCAGGATATTCTGCAAACTGAAGACCAGCTTGTTCCCCTTGCGATCCGGGATGAGCAGGCTGCGCCGATTCTCAATCGCGACGAAACCCGGCGCGTCCCCCTTGGGCGAGGCGTCCTGATTTCCCGCGGCGTCGGCCGTCGCCAGCACCAGGAACGGCGACCGCCCGATGAACTCGACCATCGGCTCGTCGAGCGCCTTAAGCAGCTTGTGCGGCACCAGCGCGCCCGGCTCGCCGATGATCGCGCGCAATTGCGCCAGCTTGGTGATCCGATAATCTGTGGCCGTGGTCATTAGCACCTCCTCAGATGCGCCGCCTCAGATGAGCTGCAGCGCCGTCTCGGCGAAATCTCTGCGCGCGTCGTCCCAGGCGAAGGCGGCCGCCCGCGCGAACTTCCCGCCCTTCACCGACAGCACGATATACACCGTCCCCGGATAATCCGGCTCAGACGGATCAAACGAGCAGGCCTGCGCGCGATCAGTCGGCGAGAAGTAAGCATCATGCTCCGGATGGGAATGATAGACGGCCTTGAGTTCGAGCTTGCGCGTGTCCAGCTCCTGCATCACCGCCAGATGCTCGCGCGGCTCCATCAGGAAAGCCGTCCGCGCGTCGCGGATGAAGACCGCCGGATCCTCGCGATGCTTCTGCTCCTGGATATTCGTGATCGCCCGCACTTCTTCGACCACCGCGTCGCCGATCACGAAGCCGCAGCACTCGAACGGAAACTCGCGCTCCGCCTGCGCAATCATCTGATCGAAGTTCTCGCGCCTGATCGCCGTCGCCATACGGACTGGAAGCCTAGCAGATTTGAGCGCCTGCACAGAGCATAACGTAGCTGCACACGAGCCCCCTGCTTAGCGGCTTGCCCCTCACGCCGATCCCGCGTAGGAAAGATCGCATGGAACGTACGGTTATCCGGCTGGGCGGCGTCGAACTCAACTCGAGCGTGATGAATGCTTCCGGTCCGCACTCGGCGGAACGCGGGGAGATTCTCGAACTCGCCCGCGCCCATCGCGGCGCGATCGTCTTCAAATCCTGCAACCAGTTCGGCCTCGATAAGCCCGACAACATTAAGAATCGCGGCGTCGAGCACTTCGCCGATATCGCCGGCGACCTCGTACCGCGCGGCAAATCGATCGTCGGCAGCGTCGTCGGCGCGAGCGACGACGAGATCGTCAAGGTCGCGACCACGCTCGATCTCGCCGGCGTCAAAATTGTCGAACTCAACTTCGCCGACGACTTCGTCCAGAACGCCATCGCGCCGTTTGCGTCGCTCGAACGCCTCAAGGGCTTGATCAGCCGCGTTCGCGTCGAGATTCAGGCCAAACTCGCCGTCAAGTTACCCCCGCAGCTCGCACTCGAGCCGGACGCGGTCGCCGCGCTCCTGACCTCATTGCAAGTTCAGATCGTGCTCTGCGCCAACGACTTGCCGAAGGACCTCGAAGTCGATCTCAAGGGTGGCGCCGTCAAAGGCCCGATGCGCCCGCTCTCGCAAGTCCACACCTATCATCGCGCCGCGAAGGGGATGCTCGATGTCGTCGCCGTCGGCGGCATCAACACCGGCCGCGACGCCTATATCGCGCATCTGACCGGCGCGAAGGCGGTGCAGGTCGGCTCGGCGCTAATCAAGGAAGGCGCCGGCGCGCTCACCCGCATCGATACCGAACTCGACGACCTCCTCGGCGAGAACGGCCACGCCTCGGTCGATGAGATTATCGGTCAGGTCAAGTTCTCCGGATAATCGCCGCGCGACGGCCCTGACTTGGACGATTCTCGCCGCTCTGCTAGCTTCGCGAAGCTGACGGTTCCTTGTGCGCCAATTCTGCACGCCGTCCCCGTCGTCTAGCTCGGCCTAGGACACCGGCCTTTCACGTCGGTAACACGGGTTCAAATCCCGTCGGGGACGCCATAATGAAGCGCACGCCGGAGCGCTGCCAGATCGTCACCGCACTTTCGGCAGAATGTCTTCCTTGAGTCTTCGCAGATCGACAATGGTCTTTGCGGTAGGCACCCCCTTAAACGGCGGCCAGAGGAGCGGAAGGGTTAAACCGGCGTCCTGATACCGCTTGAGATTGTCTATGAGCTGCGCCGGCGCTCCCGTCATCGACGGAGTCAGTTTTCCTCTGGGCGTCTGATCCGTCTTCTCGCTCGTGATGTCGAAGAAGAGCATGCTCGATATTTCCAAATCGTCGATCGCGTGCGGGCTGCCGATCTTTTCGAGCTCGTCTTTGATCGCTGACCGCCACCGCGTGATTTCTTCGGGGGTGTCCTGTATCCCGATCCAGCCGGCCAAGCCGTACTTGGCGACGCGCTTCGCCGCGATCTTCGGCACTCCGAGCCCGCCGAAAAAGATCGGCGGGTGAGGCTTCTGCACGGGCTTTACGCCGAAGCCGCATTTCGGAAACGAAGCGAACTCGCCGTGATACTCGAACACCTCTTGCGACCAGATACCTTGCATGATCTCGATCGTCTCGATGACGTGCTTGTTCCGTCTTTCGTAGATGTGCGCCGCGCTCGCCGCCTCGAACTCCTCGGGCATCCAGCCGGTCCCGACACCGACGTTGATCCTCCCGCCGGCGAGGTGGTCCCAAGTCGCAATCTCCGCCGCCAAGACTCCCGGGGCTCGATAGGGCGTGTCGATTACGCTTACGCCGACCCGAATCTTCTTCGTGATCGCTGCCAGATAGGGAATGAGCGCCAACCCGTTCAAGAACTCGCCCCGCGAAGAGACCGGCAAAGCCAGCGGAAACTCCTTCATGAAGCCGAAGGGTTTGCGCAACTCCTGACGGTCGGAGGCTTCCGGAACTACGATACGGTCCAGCGTCCAAATGGAATCGAACTCAAGTTCCTCGGCGACCCGAGCGAGATCAACGATCTCGCTGACGGTTATCTTCTCCCTGAAGTTGGGGAGATAAAGGGCAAGCTTCATCGGGAACCAACCTCCAGCACGTGCTCTCTGTCGATAAGAATCCTGAGCACGCGGTCGGCGTCAATCGTACAGATGCGATCTTTGGAAATCGAACAACTCCGGCGGCGAGGACTCGCGCCGGGTCTTTAATCAGCCGCGACTCTCCTGGTCGGATGCGTCAGTCAGGGCTTTTCTCTTCGGCGCCTGCATTCTCAAACCCCGGACGGTGGAATGGCGTCGAAACGGAGCTGAAGGCGATTCCCTCGTAGCCTTTTTCCGCGACTTCGTTGATCCTGCTCACGTATTTCGGGGAGCCGCCGTTATAGACGAGGTAGCGGGTTTTGCCGTGCTCGTGGCCCGCGACGTTAGAGTTGTAGCCGGTGAACCAGGACTTGGCTTTCCGCATCAGCATCGTCGAATACATCTTGGTGACGTGGGCGGTCCAGCGTTCCTCGGCCTCGCGCGTCGCTTCGGCGCGAGTGTAGCCGTGGTTCCACATATACTCGAGCAGCTTCGTGCACCACCCGACTCCGGTCTCGATGCCACGCGGATAGTTCGTCGAGGCCGAGCCGCTCTGTGGCCCAGCCGGCATGAAAAAATTCGGAAAGCCATGAATGAGCACGCCGAGGAAGGTCGACGGACCGTCGCTCCACTTGTCACGCAACTTGGCGCCGCCGACGCCTTGAATGTCGATATGGTCGAAAGCACCGGTTATCGCATCGAAGCCCGTGGCAAACACGATGATGTCGAAGTCGTAGTCACGCTCCGTGGTGCGCAAACCGTTTTCGGTCATCTCGACAATCGGAGTCTCAGTGATATCGACCAGGTGCACGTTGTCGCGGTTGTAGGCTTCGTAATAGTACGTCTCCATCGGCACCCGCTGGATGCCGAAGCCGTGATCGCGCGGGATCAGCTTCTCCGCGACGGCCGGGTCCTTCACCCGCCGGCGAATCCGGTCGGCCATGTACGCGGAGAATTCGGCGTTCACTTTCTCGTCAGTGAAGATCTCGCGGAAGTTGCGCAGCCAGATCGCGAAGCCCGGGGTATCATAGAGCCGGTCCCATAGCGCGAGCCGCTCCTCGCGCGAGACCTCGTAGAAACCGCGACGGTCCGGCTCGTGCTCGAAGCCGCCCGGCGTCCGCGCACAGGTCGCGAAGATCTCGTCGTAGCGCGCCCGGATGTCGGCCATCTCCGCCTCGGAGATTGGTCCGTTGTGCAGTGGCGAGGCCCAGTTGGGCCGGCGCTGAAATACGGTCAGGTCGCCGACCTTGTCCGCGATCTCCGCGATAACCTGGATGCCCGTGGCGCCGGTGCCGATGACGGCGACCTTCTTACCAGCTAGCTCAACCGGTTCGTGCGGCCAGTTGAACGTATGGAACGAGCGGCCCTTGAAGGTCTCCATTCCCTTGAGGCGCGGCGGAGTAGGTATCGAAAGCAGGCCAACAGCCATAATGACGAACCGGCTGGTCAGCTCGCGACCATCGCTGAGCCTGAGCCGCCACAGGTCATTGGCCTCGTCGAAGTGCGCCGCCTCGACCTTACAATTGAACTGCATGTATTTGTGCAGATCGAACTTGTCGGCGACGAAATTTAAGTAGCGCAGGTTTTCAGGCTGACCCGAGAACCGTTCCTTCCAATGCCATTCATTCAGTAATTCCTTGGAAAACGAGAAGCCGTAAGTGTAGCTTTCCGAGTCGAACCGGGCGCCGGGATAACGGTTCGAGTACCAGGTCCCGCCCAGGCCGCCGGCCGCGTCGAGCACCGTTGCATCCACGCCGAGGTCGGCCAGGAGTTTGATTTGACAGATTCCGGCGACTCCGGCCCCGATGACGATAACTTCGTAGTGCGACTTGTTGCTCTCATTCATGATTTGCTCCAGTTCCGGCTTATCGGCGCCGAAATGCTGACCTGATTATCGATCTTGGTCGCCGCGGCGTGCCGATACGCCTTGATTTTGCGAGATTTACGGCAGTGTTGCAACTTTGAAGCGGTCTCTGAGGAACCGGGCGGGAAGATCTCTCCGCACGATAAGGTCCTGATCTGATGATTGAGACGACCGCCCCGGAGAATGCCGCCACGGGGCGCTCTCGATGCCGGGTCGCGAACCGGTTACCTTGATGCGTGCTGAGTTCATTGAAACACGCTGCCGCCGCTCTCGCGCTCGTCGCCCTCGCCGCGATTCTCACCCTCCATCGCCTCGGCGCCGCCGACGTCTGCGGCTTCAACGAAGCGGTCGAGGGAGTTTTCGTCCAACAGATGGTCGAGCACGGCGAATATCTCTTTCCGCTCGACAATGGCCGCGCGCCGCTCTACAAGCCTCCCCTCTTTCACTGGACCGCGACCGCGCTCGACCGCCTCGCCGGCGCGCCCCGCGTCACCGCCTTCAACCTGCGCCTCCCCTCTGCCCTCTACGCGATCGCGGGCGTCGCCCTCACGATCCTCTTGGCCGCCGACCTCTTCGGATGGCCCGGCGGACTTCTCGCCGGCGCGATCCTCTGCGCGTCATATCAATATATCGAGCAGGCTCGCCTCGGCCGCGTCGACATGACGCTCTGCTTCTTCGAGACCCTGGCGCTCTTTGGTTTTCTCTGGTGGCTCGCCGCCCGCGACGCCCCCCTCTGTCATCCTGAGCAGAGCCGCCTCGCGGCGGAATCAACGGACCCCGGATTCGTCACCAGTGGGACGGGCTCAAAGGGTACGGCGGCACCACGCAGTGAAGCGAGCGAGCGCATCCGCGAGCCACGCCAGGATTCCGAGTCTGCGGCCGAACAATCCCGGCGGCGGTGCGACGCGCTCCGCTACCTCTTCGCGCTTGCGCTCGGCCTCGCGACACTCGCAAAGGGTCCCATCGGCGCGCTCCTCCCGGCCGCCTCCGCCGCCCTCTTTCTGATCATCGAACGGCGCTTTGACGCGCTCCGGCGCCTCGCCACCCCCGGCCCGATTCTGCTCGCTCTCCTGACCGCCTCGAGCTGGTACGCCGCTTGTTACTTCGCCGGCCGCCACGAGTTTCTCCACCGCCAACTCGGCAGCGAGAATTTCGGCCGCTTTCTCGGCGCGCTCGGTGCGATGAGGCCCTGGTACTACCTCAAGCCGCTGCTGCTCAACTCCGTGCCCTTCAGCTTGATCGTGCCGATCGCCGTTTTCTCCGCGCTGCGCACCTGGTGGATCGCCAAGCGCCCGGCGCCCGCCTCCACCGAGACCGCAAGCGGCGCCGCGACGCTTCACCAACCCAGCGCGAGCGCTCAGCCAACGCTCCGCGCCGCACCCACGATCGACCCGCTCAGCAGCGCCCCCGCAACGCTTCCCGCACCCGCCGCCGGCGCTCAGCAGGCGCCGCCGGACCGCAGCGCGATCAACCCCCGCGCCGGCGAGCCTTACGGTCGTGCGTCCACCGAGGCGCGCGCGCTCGCCGCGGTCCGGCTCCTCGCGATCTTCTGGCTCGTCACCGTCGTTGTGTTCTCGCTCGCGGCCTACAAGCGCCGCGCCTATCTGCTCCCGCTCTGGCCCGCTTCCGCCGTGCTCCTCGCATGGACGCTAGCCGTGGTGCCGCGGCGCCTGCGGACGCCTCAGCCGCTTCCTCCTCTCTCCGCCGTGGGCGATGGCCCGCGTGCAGCGCGAGCGTCCGCGCGCGGCTATTCTGCTACTCTGAATAACATTATCCGTCTCACGGTTATTGCCGCCATCGCACCCGCGATCGTCGTCAACTTCATCTACCTCCCGCGCCGCGCCATTCTCGAATGCGGCGGCGATTCCTTCCGCGCCACCGCCGCGCAAATCAACCGCATCGTCGGCCGCGACGAGCCGCTCTATTCCTACAAGCTCGGCGACGAGCCCGCGGCTCTCCTCTTCTATCTCGATCGCGACGCGCCGCCGCTCGACGGCCGCCTCGGCGACGCCCCCACCCCGGGCTATGTGATCGCCACAGCCGCGGTCTGGCGAGTCGAGCGTGACACGGCGCTCGATCTCACCCCGGTCTTCGAATCGACCTCGGGCGCCCAGCGCCTCGTGCTGCTGCGCCACGGCCCGGCCCTCGCCACCCGCTAGCGCGGCCCGGCCTGACGATAGCGACCCGCTCTCCCGCCGTGTATTAAGGAGGAATTCCGGACCAGCAAAAAAGTAAAAAAGTGAAAAACACCAAGACCAAAATAACTCTTGCCGTCCTCCCGCTGGCGCTGCTGGCCGGATGCTTCCAATCCGGCGCCATCGATTCTTCCCGCTTTGACCTCGCGCAACGCCTCAGCCCCACCGCCTTCGTGCAAAACGCCACGATGAGCGATACCTCCGTCCACGAGGATCCGGACCTGCTCCGGGCCGGCGTGCCGCGCGAGCAGATCACGGCGGCCTTCGGCGCACCCAACGACACCAGCAACGCCGGCGGACAAACCGAGGACGAATATGAATTCAATCCCGACGGTTCAAAATTCGTCAAGCCCAAAATCTACGCGCGCAACATCGCGGCCGGCATCTTTACCGGCGGTGCCGCGACCGTCGCCCATCAGGTCCGCATCCATCACACCGAGGCGCAGCTCACGGTCTATCATTTGACCTACGGCCCCGACGACCGCGTCGCCACCGTCCGGAAAGAAGCCCGCGACACCCCCGCCGACGCAACCACCGCCGCTTCGCAACAACCGCCCTCACCCTAGCCATTGCTCAAGTCGCCGCAGCATCACTGGTGGGCTACAATTCCAACCCACAGAATGCTGCTGCCTGATGGAAGAACGAACGAGCGCCGCGATTCCGCCGAACTATCTGGAGATGGCCCATTGCCGGTCGTGTTCCTGCCCGCCGACGCATCTCAACTGCATGACGGCAAAGGAGTGGCTCAAAGCCCAGCTTGGGGTCTGGGAGTTCTTCTACGAGGGCCGGGATATTCGTGATAAAAACCTGCATCCCGCAACCTTCCCGATCGCGCTCGCACGCCACGTCATCAAACTTTTCACTCATCGAGGCGAGATGGTTTTAGACCCCTTCGTCGGCAGCGGTACGACGCTGGTTGCAGCTCTCGATGCGGATCGAAACGCTGCTGGATTTGACCTCCAGCAAAAGTATGTGGATCTGTCGCTGTCCCGGCTCAAGGAACAAAGCCTGTTCGGCAAAAGCACTCAACTCGCAGTATGCGATGACGCTCGCAATATTCCCGCCTATCTCGCCCCCGAGTCGGTGGCTCTGATTCTCACGTCGCCGCCATACGCAAATCTTTTGAATCGCAAGCGCAAGAACAAATCGCGCCGGATTCGAGATAACGGACAATTAGGGAAAGTTGAGCAGTATTCGCAGGACCCGCGTGATCTGGGAACTCTTGCATTGGAGGATTACGCGCAAGAGATGGGCGCAATCTTCGCCGGACTCCTGCCGCTGCTGAAACAGCACGGGCACTGCGTGATTAACGTGCCTGACATGTGGTGGGAGAATGAGCGCATCACCATCCATATCGCGCTGGTCGAGGAATTGCGCAGACGCGGCTTCGAACTGCGCAACATCATCATCTGGGATCGCACAAATCTCGTGAACAATATCGGGATTTTCGGCTGGCCCAGCAATTACATCACGATGGGCGTGACCTTCGAATACCTGTTGGATTTCTGGCGGCCGGAAAACGAAGCACGAAGAACCGCCATCCCCGCTATCAAAAGCCGAACTGATCCGAAAACGGCTGGCGCTTCGGAACATGGGGTGGATTCCAACGGCACGAGCGGGAAACGCGGGCGGAATCGGGAATACCCTTGAAGATTTCATCGGCATAAAGGAGAACAATCTGCCGATTCCCAACGCTGCCGAGTGGGAAATGAAAACCCATCGAATCGGCTCTGTATCGCTTATGACGCTGTTCCATGTGGAGCCATCGCCACGTGCATTGAAGTTTGTCCCGCTCGTCCTATTACCGAAATACGGCTGGCCACATAGGGAGGCGGGCGAACGCCACCCATTGGGCGAACTGAGCTTTCGCCAGACGATCAACGCCGCAAGCCCAAGTGATCGCGGTTTCAAGGTTGTACTAGATCATTCCACTTCAAAGGTCCTGATTTCGTTTAGTGCCAAAGCCGTCGATTCGCGCCATGAGCAATGGCTCAACACGGTCGAGACCCGCGCCGGTTTAGACGAGCTTGGCCCTCAGCCCTACTGGGGATTTGACGATCTGATGCACAAAGCCGGAAGCAAGCTCGCAAACTGTTTTTACGTAGGCGCAGAAACGAAGCGCGTCGCGGGCAAGGAATTCTTCCACTACTCCGAAATCCTCATGATGCAGGAATTCGGTTTGGAGGGGCTGTTGAAAGGCCTTGAGGAGGGTTGGGTATTTATCGATTTCGACGCGCGCAGCGGGCATAACCACGGGACGAAGTTCCGTATCCGACAGGACCGATTCCCCAGTCTCTATCGGCAAGTATCGAAGTGGTAACGACACTGACGAGTAGTAGCCAAATCCTACACTGAGGCGGACACCGAGCGCGCGGCGGCGCCCAGCAGCCGCACCAGCTCGATCAAATCCTGCTCGCCGTAAAATTCCAGCTCGACCCGCCCGGCCGCCTTGCCCCGCCCCATCACGAAGCGCACCTTGCGCTTGAAGGTCCGCTGCAAGCCCGCCCCCAGCGCCGCCAGGTTCGCATCCACCGCCTGCGCCCCAGCCCGCGGCCGCCGGCTCCGCCGCGCACTCGCAAAAGCCTCCGCCTGCCGCGACGAGGTCTTCGCCGCCGCCATCTTGCGCGCCTCGGCCAACTGCGCCTCCGGCGAGCTCAGCGCCAGCAGCGGCCGCACCTGCCCGCTCGTCAGCTCGCGCCGCCCGACCATCTCGAGCACCTCGGCCGGCAGCTCCACCAGCCGGATAATGTTACTCACGTAGGAGCGGCTCTTGCCGATTCGCTCCGCAATCTCCTCGTGGGTCAAGTCGAACTCGTCGTTCAGCCGCGCGAAGGCCCGTCCCTCTTCGACCACGTTCAGGTCTTCGCGCAACAGATTCTCGACCAGCGACAGCTCAAGCGCCGCGCGATCGTCCAGCGCGCGCACGATTACCGGCACGGCCGCCAGCCCGGCCATCCGCGCCGCGCGCAGCCGCCGCTCCCCCGCGATTAGCTCGTAGTCCAGCTCGTGGTCCTTGCCCGCCGGCCGCACGATCAGCGGCTCGATAATCCCCTGCGCCTTGATCGCCGCCGCCAGATCCTCCAGCGCCTGCGGCTCGAAGTGGACGCGCGGCTGAAACCGCCCGGCCGCGATCCGCTCGACCGCGACCAGCACCAATCCGCCCGACCCCGCCGCCGGCGCGCCGCCGAGCTCATCCGGGGCCGCGAGACCTCCCGCGGCATCAACCCCGTCCGTCACCTGCAGCAGCGCGTCGAGTCCCCGTCCGAGCGATCGCCTTGTCATGATCCTCTCCTGCCCCGTTCCTCGCCGCGGGCAAACAGCGCCCGCAGACTCCAGCTTTTTCGTTTTTCACCGCTTTCCTCGCGGGCCGTTTCACTCTCCGCGCTTTTTCCCCTTTTCGCTCCACTCGCGTTCACGCGCGCGATCAGCTCGTCGGCCAACCCTCGATAGGCCTCGGCGCCCGCCGACTTCGAATCGTATTCCATCACCGACAGACCGTGGCTGGGGCTTTCCGAGATCCGCACGTTGCGCGGGATGACCGCCTGGAAGATATCGGCCGGCAGATGCTTTTCCACCTCGCGCGCGATCTCCTCGCTCAGCCGATTGCGGGTGTCGAACATGGTCAGCACCACGCCCTCGATTCTGAGGCGCGGGTTCAGCTCCTTGCGCACCCGCGCGACCGTTCCAAGCAGCGCCGAAAGTCCCTCGAGCGCGTAATACTCGCACTGCATCGGCACCAGCACCGTATCCGCGGCGACCAGCGCGTTCAGCGTCAGCAGCCCGAGCGAGGGCGGCGTGTCGATCAGTATAAAGGCGTAATTGTCGCGCACTGGCTTGAGCAGCTCACTCAGCCGGCGCTCGCGCCCGGCGATCGTCGCCAGCTCGATCTCGGCACCGACCAGATCGGGTCCCGACGGCGCGACGAAGACCGCCTCGCGCGCCTTGCACAGCACCTTCTCGATCGGCACGGACGCCAGCAGGGCTTCATATATTGTGAGGTGCGACTGTTTGGCCGCTAATAATTCCGCTGTAGGTATCACGCCTGAAGAAGCATTGCCTTGCGGGTCCAAATCAATTAACAGGACCGGTTGAGTCGAAGAGGCGAGCGCAATCGCGAGATTGATCGCGGTGGTGGTCTTGCCGACGCCACCCTTCTGATTAGCGATCGCGATTACCCGTCCCATTTCTTTTCAGCGGCCGGAAAAAGCGCCCTCCGATGTCGGGGCTAGTGCCCGAGTCAATCATCAAGAGCCTTCACAAATCTAAAACCATGTTTTATATCAATGTTTCACGTGAAACATTATTCACGACACACTTCCTGATGCTCGAATAAACGGATCCGCGATTTAGCAATTCAGAAGCCGCTCCGCCGCAAAGCACCCGCACTTGTGATGTTACACGCAGAATGTTTCACGTGAAACATTCTGGACATCGACAATGCACAGGTTTTCGGGCTTGGCGTTGCAAGAATGTTTCGTCTGAAACATTCGCCACTGGAAGCCCAGAGGGAGCTCCCGGCTATCAAGCGAGCAGCTTAACGCTGGAACAGGACTAGTATTCGCGGCGTAACATGGTCACCGCGGCGGACTTCATACGGAATTCGCGCCCCGACGGTCAACCCGGTGCCTGCGGCCGCATCCTCAAGGGGCTGACCGCGACCGGCATACAGCATCGCGAAGCCGCCTTCGCGGAGCAGCTTCGCGGCACTCCGGCAAAAGACCGCCGGTTTGGCGAAGGCTCGCCCTAGCACTACGTCAGAGGATTGGTCGGGTGATAGCCCGGCATCGGTGGGCGTCTTCTCCGGCCTCTGAATATGATCAGGCGATAGCCCGACAACGGAGGGCGTGGCGTCCGAGCGGTGAACAAATGTTTCACGTGAAACATTTGTTTTAGCGGCCAGAGAGACCGCGTTCCGTTGCCGCGCGTATGCTGTTACGTCTGGTCGGTGAAGAACCGTCACATTATCGAGGCCCATTTCGGTAGCGGCGGTCTTCAAAAAGCTCGCGCGCTTGTGCCGCGCCTCGACCAGGGTGAAATGGGCCTCGCAGGCTGCGGCGAGGACCAGACCCGGAAAGCCGGCCCCACTCCCCAGGTCGAGTACGCGCCGCCCCGAGGTAAAGCATCCACGGAGAATCGAACCCTCCGGATGACTCGCAATTGTAAGCGGCGCCAGACTGTCGATTATGTGAAAGGCCACCTCGGAAGGATCCTCCGGATGAGCCGTCAGATTGGTCCGCGAACCCCACAATGCCAACGTCGCCGCAAACCGCTCGATTCGCGCGAGGAACTCTATGACGGCAGGCACGGAATCAAGTTCCTCATAGCGATTCTCCAGCAGGTCGCGCGTCTCCCGTCCTATCGCTTTCGGATTCACCGGCAACAACCTACTGGAAGATCAGGCGAGCGCGACAACGGCGCGCTCTCTTGACGGTGAAAAGAATGTTTCACGTGAAACATTCTTTACGCGAACGTCGTGAAGCTAGCTACGATGATTCGCGTGTAGATGGACAGCCAGAATCGAGACCGCGGCTGGCGTCACCCCGGGCATCCGCGCCGCTTGCCCCAATGAGCGCGGACGCACCCTCGTCAGCCGTTCGCGCACCTCGGTCGAAAGACCCGGCACTGCGGCGAAATCAATCGCGTCGGGAATCAGACTCTCCTCGAGCCGCTTGAAACGGGCGATCGCCTCGCTCTGCCGGCGAACATATCCCGCGTACTTGATCTCGGTTTCGAGCTCGGCGGCGGCGTCGAGGCGGAGAGTTGACGCGCGCCCGATTAGCTTCAGCAGCGTCGCATAGGAGAGCTCCGGCCGTCGCAGCAGCTCGAAGGCCCGCACCGGTTCGCTGAGCGGCGTCGCGCCGGCGGCAGCGAGGCTCTGGTTGACGGCTTCAGTTGCCGGGACTAGTTCGGCTTTGAGCCGGGCAATCTCGTCGCAGATTGCGTCCTCTTTGACGCGAACCCGCGCGCTGGCCTCGCCGCCCAGAAGGCCAAGCCGCTCGCCGATAGGCGAGAGCCGGCGGTCGGCGTTATCCTCGCGTAGGGCCAGCCGATACTCGGCGCGCGAGGTGAACATGCGGTAGGGTTCGCCGCCGATTCCGCGAGTGACCAGGTCGTCGATCATGACGCCGATATAGGCTTCGTCGCGCCCGAGGATCAGCGGCTCGGCGTCGCGCACCTTGAGCGTCGCATTGATTCCCGCCATCAGGCCCTGCGCGCCGGCTTCTTCATAACCGGTCGTGCCGTTGAGCTGGCCGGCAAAGAAAAGCCCCTCAACCAGGCGCGTTTCGAGTGAGGCGCGGAGCTGGGTGGGGTCGGAGAAGTCATACTCGATAGCATAGCCCGGCCGCATGATTTCAGCCCGTTCGAGGCCGGCGATCGAGCGGACCATGGCGAGCTGGACGTCGAGCGGGAGGCTGGTCGAGAGCCCGTTGGGATAGACTTCGACGGTGTCGCGTCCCTCAGGTTCGAGAAAAATCTGGTGCCGCAGCTTGTCGGCAAAGCGCATCACCTTGTCCTCGACCGAGGGGCAGTAGCGCGGGCCGCGGCTCTGAATCACGCCCGAGTACATGGGCGAGCGATCGATTGCGCTGCGGATAATTTCATGGGTGCGCGGGTTAGTCCAGGTCAGATGGCACGGGAGCTGGCTCTGCGCCAGATGTTTCGAGCGAAACGAAAAGGCCGGCGGCGGATCGTCGCCGGGTTGCGGCTCCAGCGCGGCAAAATCGATCGTACGGGCGTCGAGCCGCGGGCAGGTGCCCGTTTTTAGCCGGCCGATACGGAATCCAAGCTCGGCCAGATGCTCGCTGAGACCCATCGCGGCAAAGTCGCCAGCCCGGCCAGCGCTATAGTTTTTGAGGCCAACGTGGACGAGCCCCTTGAGAAAAGTCCCGGTGGTGAGGATCACGGTGCGGGCTTCGAAGGTTTCGCCGATCGCGGACTCGACTCCGCGGATGGCGCCGCCTTCCAAAAGGAGGCGTTCGACGCTGGCCTGGCGGACGGCGAGATTGGGCGTCGTCTCGAGGACGCGCTTCATGCGCGAGCGATAGGCGGCCTTGTCGGCCTGGGCGCGGCGGGCGCGAACGGCCGGACCTTTACGCGTATTGAGGAAGCGGAACTGGATTCCGGTTTCGTCGATCGCGAGGCCCATCTCGCCGCCCAGCGCGTCGATCTCGCGGACCAGTTGGCCCTTGCCGATACCGCCGATAGCCGGGTTGCAGGACATCTGGCCGATGTGATCGAGGTTCAGAGTGAGCATCAGGGTGCGCGCGCCCATGCGGGCGGCGGCGAGGGCGGCTTCGATACCGGCATGACCGGCGCCGACGACGATTACATCATGGAGCATCGCTAGAGAACCAAGGCTGGATTATGGCGCGGCGGCGGTCTCAGGCAAAGCGTTGTTTCAGCGCCCGTTATTTAACTTATTGTAGGATTTCTCTACACAGCGTATATAGCATTGAAGATCACAGCGTGCTCTTCCGAGGGCCTCGGCTCGATCACGATTTGGTGAGCCGCATTGAATGCGGGGCGGGGCGCGAAGTGCGCGGTCGTCCGGCAAGATACGATGGCTATTGCAAGATACGATGGCTATCAGCGGAGCGACCGCCATCGATTGATTCCGCGGGTCTGGCAGAGAATGCTTCGTCGCGTCTGTGAAACAGGAAAAGTATGGTAAGTCTAAAGGACTTGACTACAGATTCCATTGCTGCTAATCTTGTTTCCATGATGACCCTACGGCAGTTGATGGAAACCTTCCCGACGAGCGACGCTTACAAGCAATTCCTGATGGATCGGCGCTGGCCCGACGGG
>DATGHL010000009.1 GCA_035308025.1 Candidatus Binataceae bacterium | reverse complement strand
ATTGATGGGCAGGAACTTGCCGCCCGGGATGGTGTTGGGCAGCGTGTCCCAGTATTCGTCGATCTCGGTGTTCTGGTAGGCCTGGAGCTTCAACTGGCCCGACGAAATCCCTGGACTGCCCGGGCGGGCGTCGGCGGTGTTAATCGAGATTTGGTTGTTCGAGCTCGCCGGCCACCACCAGTCCGCCGGGAAACCGCCCGAGGCTTCGGTCGTGGTCAGCGAAATCACGTCGCCCGCCGCCACGGCGGGCGGGGGCTTGGCACCAGTACCGAACCACGGCAAGCCATTCCATCCGGTCATCTGTGAACTGACGATGTTACCGGTGACCCCAGCCGATTGGCCGGTCAGCACTTCGAAGGTGGCACCGTTCCAAAAATTGTTCGCATAGGCGGGCCATGTTGAACTATTGGTGAACCCGTGCTTGCCGGAGGTGGCGACGCTCACCAGCGAACGGTCAATAATCGGCTCGAAGCCTGGATTCATCACGATATTTGACTGGTACTGCTCAGCCCCGTAGTAGGTCCACGGCGACAGATTGACCCCGATCCGCGGTATGTTGTTTATCGATGGAGAGGCAGCAACCACAAGAGTGGTGCTGGAGCGCGCTGAGGCCGCGTGGGCATCGCGGACAGCCGTAATTACACTCAAAAACATCATTAAACTCGTAATAGCTACAGATTTTAAAAAGACCCGTCGGCTGGCTCGAGATTGAGTCATATTATCCCCCTTTGGTTAAGTCACGTGGACTTGTTCTGAGCTTTACGTTAGGAACCGCGATTCGGATACAGCAATCGTGGTGCCGCTCAAAACACCTAATTAGACAAATGAACAATAATTAAGATGTGATAGATTTAGATAAAGTGAGGCCAGTTTGGCGAAATTTCATCCTGAACATGTGACTATTAAATATCCTTTTGATTGTTATATTTGTCTTTTATGGGACGTGTAACGGATCAAAACAGTTAGTTCCGAAAACAGATATTTCTTATTGCGTTCCTAACACTGTCGAGGTGGTGAATGTTGCGCAGGCAAGGTGAGCAAAGACGCGCAGGAATTACTGGTCCATCTCGATCGCAAAATCGGCTAAGATATTTGCGGAGCGTGCCGCAGAAATCGCCGATGGTGCAGAACAGAGGGTGCAGAATAAGGGTCCGGAATAAATAAGGGTCCGGAATAGACGATGAAGACAATAATGGTTTCGGGCGGCGCGGGTTTTATCGGGGCGAATTTTGTCCGCCTGACACTCGCGCAGAAAGATTGGCGGGTGGTGGTCTTCGATAAGCTGACGTACGCCGGCAATCTGCTGAACCTGCGCGAGGTCGCGAATAATCCGCATTACAGTTTCGCGCCGGGCGATATAACTGACCGGCAGATGCTGCGCGCGACGATCGCGCAGGTGCGGCCCGATGCGATCGTGAATTTTGCTGCGGAAACCCACGTCGATCGTTCGATTGACGGACCGCGCGATTTCGTTGAGACCAACGTGATGGGGGCCTTCGAGCTGCTCGAAGCGCTGCGCGAGTATGCGGCGCAGCTCAGCCCGGCCGCGCTCGCGCACCTCCGTTTCGTTCAGGTCTCGACCGACGAGGTCTATGGTTCCCTCGGTGAGCACGGACGCTCGGTCGAGGAGGACGCGTACGCGCCGAACTCACCCTATGCGGCGTCGAAAGCGGCAGCGGATCACTTTGTGCGGGCTTATCGCGAGACCTACCGCCTGCCGGTACTGATTACGAACTGCACCAACAACTACGGTCCCTACCAGTTTCCCGAAAAGCTGATTCCGATGGTGGTGGCGAAAGCCGTGGCGGGCGAGCCGATTCCGATCTATGGCGACGGCGGCAATGTGCGGGACTGGGTCTTCGTCGAAGACCACTGCGCCGGGTTGCTGGCGGTGCTGGAGCGCGGGCGCGTGGGCGCGAAATATAATATCGGGGGCGATTGCGAGCGCACCAATCTAGAATTGATCGGGGCGATTTGCGGCGTGCTCGAGGAACTGTGGCCGGCCGCGCAGAATCCGGCGCTCGAATCGCGCGGCGTCGCGAGTTACGCGAGCCTGATGAGCTTTGTGCCGGATCGTCCCGGCCATGATCGTCGCTACGCGCTCGATTGCAGCCTGATTGCCAGCGAGCTCGGCTGGCGTCCGCGCATTGCGCTCGCCGAGGGTTTGCGGCGGACCGTGAGCTGGTATCTCGCGAATCGCCAGTGGAGCGAACAGGTTCAGAGCGGGCGCTATCGCGGGGAACGGCTGGGACTTGGCGCAGCGTCGCGCGACGCATGAGATCGGTAATGAATTTCCTCACGCGAGCCGGGCGTGGCGCGCGCGCGTAGCGGCCGCGGTATCGCGGCGGCGCGCGGGGCGTCCTGGAAGGGGATCATCCTGGCGGGCGGGTCGGGCACGCGGCTCTATCCGGTGACCCGGGCGATCTCGAAGCAGCTCGCGCCGGTTTATGACAAGCCGATGATCTATTATCCGCTGGCGACACTGATGATGGCGGGAATCCGCGATTTCCTGATAATCAACACACCTCACGAGCAGGAGAGTTTTCGCCGCCTGCTCGGCAACGGCGAGGACTGGGGCGTGCATTTCGCGTACGCGGTGCAGCCCAGGCCCGAGGGGATAGCGCAGGCGTTTCTGATCGGGCGCGAGTTTATCGGCCGCGCCAACGTGGCGTTGGCGCTGGGCGACAATATCTTTTACGGCCACGGGTTGCCGGAGATTTTGCAGAAAGCGACGCGGTCGCGCCGTGGCGCGACCGTGTTCGGCTACTGGGTGAAGGATCCCGAACGGTACGGCGTCGTCGAGTTGGATGAACGAGGCCGGGCGGTGAGTATCGAGGAGAAGCCGGACCGTCCGCGCAGCTCGTACGCGGTCACCGGGCTATATTTCTACGACAGCCGGGTGGTGGCGATGGCGGAGCAGCTCAAGCCCTCGCCGCGCGGCGAGCTCGAAATCACCGACCTCAATTTGGCCTACCTGCGCGCCGGGCAGTTGCGCGTCGAACTACTCGGGCGGGGCGTGGCGTGGCTTGACACCGGTACGCATGAGGCCCTGATGCAGGCGGCAAATTTTATCCAGGCGATCGAGGAGCGGCAGGGGCTGAAAATCGCCTGTCTCGAAGAGATTGCCTGGCGGATGGGTTATATCGGAGCGACAGACGTGGCGCGGATCGCCCGCGCGATGGGCAAGAGCGGCTACGGACAGTACCTGACGCGGATAATCGAACAGGAAGGATTGAAAGCGTGAAGTTTAGCGCGACCCGCTTCGCCGGGGTTAAGGTGATCGAACCCGAAGTCTTTCGCGACGGGCGGGGATTTTTTCTCGAGACCTTTCACGCCGAGAAATATGCGGCAGGCGGGATCGACGTCAAGTTCGTGCAGGACAATCATTCGCGCTCGGGCTACGGCACCATTAGAGGGCTTCATGCGCAGCGGCTTCATCCGCAGGGCAAACTGGTCCGCTGCCTGTCGGGAGCGATTTTCGACGTCGTCGTAGACATCCGGCGCGGCTCGCCCAGCTATCTCGAATGGCTGTCGTTCGAGCTCTCGGCGGAGAATTTCCGCCAATTGTATGTGCCGGCGGGCTACGCGCACGGTATCTGCATAGTCAGTGAAGTGGCGGAGATCGAATACAAGTGTACGGACTTCTATTACCCGCAGGATGAATTGCGGATCGCCTGGAACGACCCGGCGATCGGGATCGCATGGCCATTGCGCGAGCCACGGCTCTCCGCCGCGGACGCCGCGGCGCGGCCGATTGCAGAGCAGCTTGAGCGGCTGCCGCTGCTGGCGGAGCACCAACCGTGAAGATTCTCATTACAGGGGCGGGCGGGCAGCTCGGGCGTTGCCTGACCTATGCGCTCGCGCAGCATCAGCTGGTCGCGCTGGATCGGCAATCGCTGGATATCACGCAACTGCGCGACGTGCGTAACGCGCTCGGTTACCATCGGCCGCAGCTCGTGATCAATGCGGCGGCCTTCAACGCGGTGGACGGCGCTGAGACGCAGGTGGAGGAGGCTTACGCGATCAATGCGCTGGGGCCGCGCAATCTGGCGGTGGCGACGGCGGCGTTGGCGATCGCTGTGCTGCACGTTTCGAGCGATTACGTGTTCAACGGGCGGGCCGGGCGGCCCTATCATGAATTTGATCGGACTGATCCGATCTCAGCTTACGGCGCCAGCAAATTGGCCGGTGAGGAAGCGGTGCGCACGTTGAACACACGGCACTATGTCGTGCGGACCGCGTGGCTGTTCTGGGAACATGGCAAAAATTTCATGCATCAGATGCGCGCGAAGGCGGCAAGCGGCACAGTGCGGGTAGTGGATGATCAGTTCGGCTCGCCCACCTACGTCCCGCATTTAGCTGAAGGTATCGGCCGGCTCATCCCGAGCGAAGCCTACGGGACCTACCATCTGGCCGGACGCGGCGGGACAAGCCGCTGGGCGCTGGTCGGGGAATTCTTCCGATTGCTGCAGTTGGAGGCCCCGATTCGAGCGTCGAGCAGGGCGTTCGTAACAGCGGCGACGCGTCCGCCGTTCAGCGTACTCACGACGATGCAGGATCCTCGAATCGAACTCCCGCCATGGCAGGATGGTGTCGCGGAGTTCGCCCGCCGACTGGCGGCAGACCACGCCGCACCTTAGCCTCTCATGTCGGCTAGGGTCGTGCGGTCAGCCCCTTGCGTACCTGATAAAGCCCTCGCGCGTCGGCTATCAGGATCTGCGCGGAATGACTGATCCCGGGATCGCCGGGCGCTAAGCGAAAACTTCGATACTGTGAATTCCTTACCGCGTCGGGTAGATGCCTCAAGGCCCAAGTAAGCCCGCCGGATTACGGCTTGCTTAATCAGTCAGTGGGAGTGTTTAACCCATCGGTGGCCTTACAACGTTCCCAGATGCTGGCCAAGCCATGTTTCGACTTTAAGCTTCGTTACGCTTAGTTAAGCAGCTTTAGAACAGATCGAAAAATATCGACGAAACCACTATGGTTGTTTTGAGGCGCATCGCTTTAGCTATGTAGATAGCGATCTTGCTTATCATGGATCATCTTTTTTTCGTTCCGCATCCTTTTAGATTGTGCTAGAACTGTAGGCATAGTCTCCATCGGGCGCGGGGTCCAGATATCCCCGTAGGTATGCCGAAATCGGATGAGAAGTCTCAATACAGTCAACGCCCTTGTATCGAATTTGTCTCAACATTTGTCGAGATCGATGCAGGTGCCTCGGGATATAGCAGATTAAAATCGTAATGGAAGATAATGAGGTGGTATAACTCAGAGATACGTCAAATAGGTTAATAACTTCGATTGTCCGATTATTTGGTATGAGTGTTGCTCATTCGAGCGAGACGGATTGCGCGCGCCATAGGCGATAATATTTGCTCCGAAGCCAAACCGGAGAAATTTGAGAAGAGTCAGGGTTTAACATCAGTTTGATGAGTTTAGGAACTTTCTTCGGTTTGATAGCGCGAGATGGGTTTTCGGCAGCCCACGGCTATGGGTCGCATCAAGGTATTGCCTTGGCCCTCGGAACCCTTGCGCTGGCGGTGGGCAGTGCGGCAGTACAATCGATGGCAAGCCAGTTAAAGCCGAGGCGCAATTCACGGCGGGCGCTGGTGCTGGGAGCGAATCGCGAGGCGGCTCAGCGTTCAGAGTTTTTTCGGAGTCGGCGGCGCGGGGCCAGCGAGATTGTCGGATTTGTCTCCGGGAACGGCGATGGACGCCTGCTGCTCGGGGACGATGAGGGTGAGCAGGTCTGCGAGAGCTTCGAGTCAATCCTGGACGGTTGCGCGATCGATGAAGTGCTGCAAATTGGGCAATGCCCCGGTCTGGACGGCTCGCAGCTTCCGACAATTTGTGCGGAGCGCGGGATCACGTTGAGAACCTTGGTGCGTTCGCCGCTGGGCAACGCCGGGCGCTACACGACTGAGTGCGTCGGCAATGGGCAGTACGTTATCTCGTTCGAGGCGGTGCCGGAGGCGAGAATCCGCCTTGCGGTGAAGCGTGCGCTCGACGTTGTTGGAGCATTGATCGGACTTATCGGGTGCGGTGTGGCCTACCTACTGCTGGCGCGGCGGATTAAGCAGGAGACCGAAGGGTCGGTGATTTTCCGGCAGACGCGAGTCGGACGCAACGGCCGGCTCTTTAAGCTTTACAAATTCCGGACGATGCACATCACCGCGGAGGAGAGACTAAAGGAGCTAATCAATCAGAATGAGATGCGCGGGCATGTGTTCAAGCTGTGCAACGACCCGCGGATCACGCCGCTGGGGCGAGCGATGCGTAAGCGCTATCTGGACGAGCTGCCGCAATTCCTGAACGTCCTGAAGGGCGACATGAGTCTGGTTGGTACGCGGCCGCCAACCCGCGCGGAAGTAGCAAAATACAGCCCGCATCATCAGCGGCGCCTCAGCGTAAAGCCGGGCATGACGGGGTTTTGGCAATTGACCGGGAACGGCAAGGTTACCGACTTCGAGGAGATCGTGCGCCTCGATTGCCGCTATATCGATAATTGGTCGCTCTGGCTGGACTGCAAAATTATCGGTAAGACCTTTATCAAGTTGTTCCGTGGCGGCGGCTGGTAAAGCGCACTAGTCGTCCAGCACCTATCGAGCTGCCGCCGGAGCTGCTTTGCATGGAAAGGGCAGCATCAGGGGCCGGAACTACACCACCGATCGCTTCAATCAGTTTCCGAAGCAATCAATCTTTTTCGAAGCAATCAGGAATGGAAGCGGGGTCGGTTCAGGCGATTTTCGAGCGTCAGGCCGCGCGCACGCCTCAGGCAATCGCGCTGGCCGGGGCTGACGGCGGCGAGATCAGCTATCAGGAACTAAACGCAAGGGCGAATCGGCTCGCGCATTATCTGCGCGAGCGCGGTGCGGCGCATGGGGCGCTGGTAGGAGTGTGCCTGCGGCGCTCTCCCGAGGCGGTCATTGCGCTGGTTGCGATCCTCAAAGCGGGCGGCGCCTATGTGCCGCTCGATCCTGATTACCCGCGCGAACGAATCGCCTTCATGCTCGAGGACACCGGGGCGGGGGTAGTCGTAACCGACCGCGCGTGCGCCGAGGTCCTGCCGCCCGCCGCCGCTAAGCTTGTCCTGATCGATGGCGAGCGCGAGGCGATCGGCCGCGAGAGCGATCGCAATCCGGCAATCGCGGCAGCGCCGGATGATCTTATCTATGTGATGTACACCTCGGGCTCGACCGGGCGGCCTAAGGGCGTGCTGGTGGAGCATCGCGGAGTATTGCGGCTGGTCCAAGGCGCCGACTATGCGGCGTTCGACGCGGCCCAGCGCTTCCTGCTGCTGTCGCCATTGGCGTTTGATGCGGCCACCTTCGAGATCTGGGGAGCGTTGCTGAATGGCGCGACCGTCGTCGTCGCGCCCGCCGGGACGCTGTCGGTCGCGGACCTGGGCGAGATTATCCAACGCCACGGCGTGACGACGATCTTCCTGACCACAGCGTTGTTCAACCTGATGGTGGAGCATCAGATCGAGGACTTGCGCGGAGTGCGGCAGATTTTGACCGGGGGTGAGGCGGCTTCGCGGGAGCATTTCAGGAAGGCGGTGCAGGAGCTGCCGGACTGCGAGGTCATCCACTGCTACGGCCCGACTGAAACGACGACCTTCGCCACGACGATGCGGATAACCGCGGGGGACCTTGTCGAGGGCGCGCCGCCGATTGGCTTTCCGATCAATCGGACGCAGATTTATCTGCTCGATGATAAAGGCAAGCCGGTCGGCGCGGCAGAGAGTGGCGAGCTCTGTATTAGCGGCGACGGGGTGGCGCGCGGTTATCTCAATCGGCCGGAGGTCACGGCGGAGAAGTTCGTGCGCCCGGCCTGGCTAGACGACGGCGTCGGAGCGATCTACCGCAGCGGCGATCGAGCGCGGCGGCGGGCGGATGGAGCACTCGAGTTTCTGGGCCGCTTCGACGATCAGGTGAAGATTTCCGGCTACCGGATCGAACCCGGCGAGGTGGCGGCGATCCTGCGTGAATACCCGGGTGTGAGCGATGCCTCGGTGATCGTCGATGGGCCTTCGACGGGAACGAAGCGGCTTCTGGCCTATGTGGTTGCGCGGCGCGCAGAGCGGGTCGAGGCGGGTGAATTGCGCGCTTTCGTGGCGACCCGGCTGCCGCGCTACATGATGCCGGCGGCCTTCACGATGCTCGCGGCGTTGCCGCTCAACGCAAACGGTAAGATCGATCGTGCGGCGTTGCCGCGTCCCGAGGCCGGGCAGGTGGAGGCTGGGGAGGTGACGGAATCGGCGCGGCCGGCCGGCGAGATGGAGCGTCGGGTCGCAGCGATTTGGCGCGAGGTATTGCGGATTTCGGAGGTGGGCGTCAATGACAACTTTTTCGATGTCGGCGGCGACTCGTTGCGGCTGATGGAGGTGCATGCGCGGCTGCAGAAGGAGCTCGGATGCCAGTTGCGGGTCACGGAGTTGTTTCAATATGCGACAATCGCGGCGATCGCGCGGAAACTGACTAATCAAGCAGGATCCGCGGCGCCTGACGATCTCGCGGCAGAGCGGGCGCGCCGGCAGAAAGAACTTCTGTCGAAGTTGCCGCGAAGGTAGTATCAGGACTTTGCGGCTGCATCAATGGAACCACGCATCACCGATATCGCGATCATCGGGATGGCCGGGCGCTTTCCGGGCGCGCGCGATATCGCCGAGTTCTGGAACAATCTCTGCGCCGGGATCGAATCGATTCGGCATTTCGGCGCGGATGAACTGGAGATAGCGAACGCCGAAACGCGGGCGCCGAACTACGTACGGGCGCGCGCGATTATGGCCGATGTCGATCAGTTCGACGCGGCCTTCTTCGGGATTTATCCGCGCGAAGCGGAGCTGATCGATCCGCAGCAACGAATTTTTCTTGAGTGCTGCTGGCACGCCTTCGAGGATGCGGGCTACGACCCGCTGCGTTATCCCGGCATGACCGGGGTGTATGCGGGTTGCAGTCCGAATAGCTACTTCATGCGCAATCTCGGTGGCGCGCGCGGCTTTATCGACGACTATACGGCGGGCTATCCGGTGAGCAATGCCGTCGCGATGCTGGGCGCCAACGCGGACTTCCTGGCGACACGTGTGGCCTACAAGCTGAATCTGCGGGGACCGGCGTTTACGATCAATTGTGCGTGTTCGACCTCGCTGGTGGCGGTGGGCCAGGCTGGCCTCGCTTTGCAGAATTTTCAGTGCGATCTGGCGCTGGCCGGGGGAGTGTCGATCAACCTGCCGCAGCGCCGCGGCTATCTCTACGAAGCGGGCGGGATGGTTTCGGGCGACGGCCATTGCCGGACCTTTGACGAGGCGGCGGACGGGACGGTCTTTGGCGACGGCGCCGGCGTGGTGCTGCTGAAACGCCTCGAGGAAGCGATCTCCGATGGTGATCGGATCTATGCGGTTATCCGCGGTTTCGGCGTGAATAACGACGGCGCGCAGAAGGTCGGTTATGCGGCGCCGGGCGTTGAGGGTCAGGCGCAGGCGATCGCGATGGCGCAGGCGGCGGCGGAGTTCGATCCGCGCACCATAAGCTATATCGAAGCGCATGGCACGGCGACGCCGCTTGGCGATCCGATCGAGCTCGCGGCGCTGACGCAGGCCTTTCGGCGGCATACGAGCGAGCGCGGCTTCTGCGCGCTCGGCACGGCGAAGACCAACATCGGCCATCTGGAAGCAGCGGCGGGCGTGACCGGGCTGATCAAGACGGCGCTGTCGTTACATCGCAAGATGATTCCGCCGGTGCTGCATTATCGGCGGCCGAACGCAGCCCTTAATCTTGATGACTCACCGTTCTACGTAAATGCGACGCTGCGGCCATGGGATTCCGGCACCACGCCGCGGCGCGCGGGGGTGAGCGCCTTCGGTATCGGCGGCACCAATGCACATGCCGTGCTCGAAGAGATGCCGGAGGAAAAAAGCCCAGCATCGGCGCGTGGCGCTCATCTCGTGATTTTGTCGGCGCGCAGCGGGGCCGCGCTGGAGGCGACGAGCGGCGCGCTGGCGCAACAGCTCACCGGGTATCGGGAGAGTTCGCTCGCGGATGTCGCCTATACGCTGATGGTCGGACGCCATCCGTTCGAGTGGCGGCAGATGACGGTGGCGGCGGATGCAGCAGAAGCGGCGCGGTCGTTGATTGAACGCGAGCCAAAGCGCGTCGCGCTTAATCGCGCGCGGCCGGAAAACTTTCGCGCGGCGTTCATGTTTCCGGGCCAGGGTGCGCAATACGTAGCGATGGGCCGCGAGCTCTGCACGCGCGAAGCGGCGTTTCGCGAAGCGGCCGAGGAATGCCTCGCGAGTCTCGAGCCCGAGTTGCAGAGGAGGCTGCGTGAGTTAGTACTCAGTGAGAATCCGGCAGGTGAGACTGAGGCAATTAATAATACTCAGTATGCGCAGCCGGCGTTGTTTATCGTTGAATACGCATTAGCGCAACTGCTCGAGAAATACGGAATCCAACCCGCGGCCATGATCGGGCATAGCGTTGGTGAGTTTGTCGCGGCGACGCTCGCGGGCGTGTTCAGCGCCGGCGATGCGTTACGCGTGGTGGCTGAGCGCGGCCGCCTGATGCAGGAGATGCCGGCGGGGGCGATGCTGGCGCTTCGCGCGCCTGAAAGCACGGCGCGAGAATTTCTCGGCGGCGAGCTGAGTATCGCCGCGATCAATGCACCGTTGCTGAGCGTGATCGCCGGGCCGTTAGCCGCGATTGTAGAGGCGGAGGCGAAGCTCGGCCGTGCGGGGGTGGTGTGCCGGCGGCTGCGCACGTCGCACGCGTTTCACTCGAGCATGATGGAGCCGGTGCTCGAGCGCTTCGCCGCAGTGGTCGCCAACGTCAAACTGCGGCCGCCGCAGATTCCGTTCGTCTCGGGCGTGAGCGGCCGCTGGATCAGCGATAGCGAAGCGACGGATCCGCAATACTGGACGCGGCATCTGCGCGCGCCGGTGCGCTTTTCCGATGGGATAACAATGCTGCGCACGGGCGATTACGCGTTGGTGGAGGTGGGACCGGGCAATACGCTGGTGACGCTGGCGCGGCAGCATGCGGGCAGCGATGCCAGACAGCTCATGGTTTCGTCGATGCCCGACGGCAGCGGGACGCAATCCGGTGAGGTGGCGTTCCTGAATCTGTTGGGCCGGCTTTGGTTGCACGGCGGCGCGCCGGAATGGTCAAAACTGTATGAGGGTGAACGGCGGCTGCGGGTGGCGCTGCCGCTCTATCCATTTGAACGCAAGCGTTTCTGGATCGAGGCGAACACAAATGCTGCGCCCAAAGAGGGCGAGCAAGTTCGCCCGATGGTTGCGGATGCGGCGAGCGATTACGCGGGCAGAGGCGGGGCGGCGGAAGCCTTCAGGCAGCAGGAGAAAGATGAGGAAGCTCAGTTACAGATGATTGATGAAGCGCAGCCGGTGAGCCGCAAGGCGTATCTGCAAGCGATGGTCGCGGCAATTTTCGAGGAGCTGTCAGGAATCGAAGCGGCGGCGATCGATGGCGCGGCGACGTTCCTGGAGTTGGGGTTCGACTCGCTGTTTTTGACGCAAGTATCGCAGGCGATTCTGAGCAAATTCGCCCTCAAAATAACTTTCCGGCAACTGCTGGATAAGCTCTCGACGCTGGAGTCGCTGGCGGCACATCTGGATGAAAAGCTCGCGCCGGAGACGTTTCAGCCGCCAACGGTGACGAGCCGGACGCCGGCGGCAAAGGTCGCGGAGTCTGCGGCTCCGATCGCGGCCGCGATAGCCGAGCGCACCGAAAGTATTGGCGGGGGTGGAGCACTCGAAGATCTGTTCAAGCAGCAACTGGCGACGCTTGCCGACGTCATGGCGAAGCAACTCGAGGCGCTGCGCGGCGCTCAGCCGGTAACGGCAGAAGATGTCGTGAAGCCGCGTGCGCAAAGCATGATGGCGCCAGCAGGAGCGACGCCGCCGGGACCATCCAGGAGCGCGTCGCCGGTCGCCGGTCAGAGTGTGGCGGCGACGAGCAATGAGGTCAGGCAAATTGGCCGCTTCCGGCCAATCGAGGGCGCGCACGCCGGCGAGTTGACGACGGCGCAACGGGCGCGGCTGGATGATCTGATCGCGCGCTATACGCGGCGGACGGCGAAGTCAAAGGCGCACGTCGCCTCGAATCGCGGCTGGCTGGCGGATCCGCGCAACGCGGCGGGCTTTCGCCGTGAGTGGAAGGAGCTCGTCTATCCGATCGTCGCGGCGCGTTCGCAGGGCTCGAAATTCTGGGATCTCGACGGCAACGAATATATCGACGTCGTCAACGGCTTTGGGCCGATTCTGTTCGGGCACGCACCGGAGTTCATCAAGGAGGCCGTAGCGGCGCAGCTCGAACAGGGCTGGGAGACCGGGCCGCAGACGGCGCTGGCCGGCGAAGTCGCCGAGCTGCTGTGCGAACTGACCGGCATGGAGCGGGCGAGCTTCTGTACCACGGGATCGGAAGCCGTGGTAGCGGCGGTGCGGCTGGCGCGGACGGTCACCGGGCGGATGAAGATCGCGTTTTTCAATGGTTCGTATCACGGGATGTTCGACGAGGTGCTGGTCAAGAGCGTTAAGGGCGCGGGCGGCTTCAGGTCGTTGCCGCTGGCGCCGGGGATTCCGCGCGAAAAAGTGGAGAACGTCGTCGTGCTCGATTACGGCACGGCGGAGGCGCTCAAGTATCTCGAAGAGCATGTGGGCGAACTCGCTGCGGTGATGGTCGAGCCGGTGCAGAGCCGCCATCCGGGGTTGCAGCCGGTCGAGTTTTTACGCGAGGTCAGACGGCTAACCGAGAAGGCCGGAACGGCGCTGATTTTCGACGAAGTCGTGACGGGTTTTCGCGTTCATCAGGGCGGGGCGCAGGCGCTGTTCGGGATCCGCGCGGATATCGCGACGTACGGCAAGGTGATCGGCGGCGGTCTGCCGATCGGAGTGGTGGCGGGCAAGGCGAGCTTCATGGATGCGCTGGATGGCGGTCCGTGGCAAAACGGTGACGATTCGTTTCCGGAGACGGGAGTCACGTTCTTCGCCGGCACTTTTTTTCGTCATCCGCTGACGCTGGCCGCGGTGCGCGCGGCGCTGCGGCATTTCAAGGCCGCCGGTCCTGAGTTGCAGATCGAGCTGGGGGAAAAAACTGAGAGACTCGTCGGCGAACTCAATGCGATTCTCGCGGAACGCGGCGTGCCGACGCGGGTCGAGAGTTTTGGCGCGATTTCATACTTCAGTTTCCCGGCGGAGCTTACGTTCGCGAGCCTGTTTTACTACTGCATGCGCGAACGCGGAATCTATATTCAGGAAGGCTTTCCGCTTTTCCTCACGACGGCGCACAGCGATGATGATCTCGCGCAAATCGTGCGCGCCTTCCGCGAGTCGATTGTCGAGATGCAGGCGGCCGGTTTTCTGCCGCATGAGTCGGGAGCGCTGGTGAGCGGAGTCGACCGCGTCGCCGAGACGGGACGTCATCCCTTGAGCGAGGCGCAGCGCGAGGTCTGGCTTGCGGCGAATCTCAGCCAGGCGGCATCGTGTTGCTTTAACGAATCCTTCAGCCTGTTTATCCGCGGTGCGCTTGACGCCGACGCCTTGAGTCAAGCGTTGAACCGGGTAATTGCGCGGCATGACGCGTTGCGCGCGCGCTTTAGCGCGGACGGCGAGTATCAGGAGTTTGCGCCGGTACTCGACCTGGATATCGCGCAGCTTGATCTATCGGCGACGAGCGCGCCGGCGCAGACCGCGCGCATAGATGAGTTGATCCGTGAGGATGCTGCGGCGCCATTCGATCTAGTGAAGGGACCATTGATCCGGGCGCAATTGATTAAGCTCGACGCGAATGACTATCGCTTGATCGTTACGACTCATCACATTGTGTGCGATGGCTGGTCAACCAACGTGATGCTGGAGGAGCTGGCGCAGATCTATAACGGTCTGCGCACGGGGATCGCGCCGACGCTGCCGGTGGCGATGCAATTCGCGGAATACGTGGCGGCGGAGCAGGCGGCGCTGACGAGCGACGAGCGCGAGTCGGCGCATCGGTACTGGATCGGGCAATTCGCGCAGCCGGTGACGCCGCTGGCGCTGCCGAGTGATCGGCCACGGCGTAGCTCGAAAGGGTACGCGGGGGCGTCGTACCGGAGAACTATAGACGCTGCGGCGACACAACGGATTCGGCAGGCCGGCGCGCGTGAGGGCTGCACGCTCTTCGCAACGCTGCTCGCGGGCTTCGATGCGCTGCTGGCGCGGCTCGGCGATCAGCAGGACGTCGTGGTTGGGATTCCGACCGCCGGGCAATCGATGGCCGCAGGCGAGAATCTAGTCGGGCACTGCGTGAACCTTCTGCCGATCCGCGCTGACGCCGCGCCTGAGAAACGCTTTGCCGAGCTGCTCGCGCTGACGAAGCGCAACGTACTCGATGCGTATGACCATCAGAATTACACCTATGGGACGCTGGTGCGCAGCGTGAATGTTCATCGCGAGGCCGGGCGGCTGCCGCTGCTCGATGTGCAATTCAATCTGGAGCGTGTGGGCAACGGGGCGGTCTTCCACGAACTTGAAACCCGGGTCGAGGCCAATCCGAAAAGCTTCGTTAATTTCGATCTGTTTTTAAACGTCGTCGAGGGGGCGGACGGACTGGTGCTGGATTGCGATTACAGTCGCGACCTCTTCGACGAAGAGACGATCGACCGCTGGCTTGGCCACTACGAGACCCTGCTCGAAGGCTTTGCGGCGGACGCGGGTGTGACGACCGGGCGGCTGCCGATGCTGGCGGCGGCGGAACGCGAACGGATGCTGGTCGAATGGAATCGGACCGCGACCGATTATCCGCAGGATCGGCTGGCCCATCAGCTGTTTGCGGAGCAGGCGGCGCGGACGCCGGCGGCGCTCGCTGCAATCTTTGCCGAGCGGGCGCTTACTTATGCCGAATTGGACGCGCGTGCGAATCAGGTCGCGAACTATCTGGGCTGGCTCGGCGTGCCGGCGGGTGCGGTGGTGGCGATCTATGTTGAACGATCGCTTGATATGATCGTCGCGTTGCTAGGCGTGATGAAGGCCGGCTGCACCTATCTGCCGCTGGATCCGATCTACCCCGCAGAGCGCATCCGCTTCATGCTCGAAGAGACTGCGGCAGCGGCTGTACTGACGCAAAGCGAACTCGAGAACACGCTGGGGAACTATGCGGGCAAGCGCGTCTGTTTCGACCGTGATCGCGGGCGGATCGAAGCGGAACCTGCAGCTCCGGCAGCGTCCGTGCGAGCGCGTCCGGATGACCTCGCGTATGTGATCTACACCTCGGGCTCCACCGGACGACCCAAGGGTGTCGAGATCTCGAATCGTGCGCTGGTGAACCTGCTCGTGGCGATGTGCGCGCGGCCGGGCTTCGAGGCGGCAGACGGCATGCTGGCGGTGACGACGCTGTCGTTCGATATCGCGGCGCTAGAGCTGCTGACTCCGCTGATCGCGGGCGGCCGCGTGGTAATCGCGAGCCGCGAAATGACCGTCGACGGGACGCGGTTGTTGGCTGAGTTGCAGCGGACGGGCGCGACCGTCATGCAAGCCACGCCGACAACGTGGCGGCTGTTGCTAGAGGCTGGTTGGAGTGGTGAGCCGCGCCTGAAGATGCTGTGTGGCGGCGAGGCCATGCCGAAAGATCTGGCAGAACGGCTGATCGCGACTGGCGGCGAGTTGTGGAATATGTATGGTCCAACCGAAACCACAATCTGGTCGGCCTGTGCACGCATCGCCGACGCTGATCGCATAAGCCTGGGGCGGCCGATCGCCAATACGCAATTCTATGTGATCGACCGTTACGGCGAGCCGGTGGCGATCGGAGTTCCCGGCGAACTCTATATCGGTGGCGATGGAGTCGCGCGCGGCTATCTCAAGCGCGAGGAATTAACCCGGGGAAAATTCGTCGCCGATGGTTATCGCGCGGAGGCGAATGCACGACTCTTCAAGACCGGCGATACGGTGCGCTTTACGCGTGACGGCGAAGTGAGCTTTGTCGGTCGTGGCGACAATCAAGTCAAGCTGCGCGGCTATCGAATCGAGTTGGGCGAGATCGAAGCGCTCCTGGCGGGTCATCCGGGCGTGAAAGAGGCCGCCGTGGCATTGGTCGGAGGCGGTACCGAGGCCGCGCGCCTTGTGGCCTACGTGGTCTATTGGCCGGGCGCTGAGGCGGACAGCAGCGAATTGCGGGCGCTGGTGCGAGAGCGCCTGCCGGAGTACATGACGCCGTCGCAGTTCGTTGCGCTGAAGGCGATGCCGTTGACGCACAACGGCAAGCTCGATCGGAAAGCGCTGCCGTTGCCGGCGATTGTCGGCGAAGTTGCTCCGCGTGAGAGCTCCGCGCCGGCGACGCCGGACGAAGAGGCGCTATGCGAGATCTGGCAGCAGGTTCTCGCGCTCGCACGGGTGGGAATCCACGACGACATCTTCGAGCTAGGCGGAGATTCGGTGCATATCTTCCGGATCGCGGCGAGGGCGCGGCAAGCCGGCCTGCAGATTGAACCGCTGCAGATCTTCGAGTTTCGCACGATCGCAGAGGTGCTCAAGCGGCTGGCGAGCAACGGCCAGGCGCCCGAAACGGTCGAGGCCGGATTGGCGCCTACCGTCGATCGCGGGCGCAACGGCCGCATCGGTCATGAAGTTTGAGGTGAGGCAGGCGGGCACCCACAGGCAAATCCGGCGGACGCCTGAACTCGGTGAAGACGAAATTCACATCTGGACGGTGCGTCTTGACGTTGACGAGGAGACCTTGGGCGAGTTGGAGGTGACGCTCGCGGCCGACGAATTGGAGCGCGCCCGCCGGTTTCATTTCGCGCGCGATCGTCGACGCTTCATGGCGGGACGCGGCACCATGCGGGAGCTGATCGGCGGCTATGTGCAAAACGCGCCGAGTGCTCTCGAATTTTCATATAACGAGTTCGGCAAGCCGTCCCTGGCAGGAGCCGGCGAAGCGTTGCGCTTCAACCTTGCGCACTCGGGTGAGCTGGCGATTTTGGCAATTACGCGCGGTCGTGAAGTGGGCGTCGATGTCGAAGAACTCGTGCCTGCGCGCGCGGATCGAGACGTCGCTCGAAATTTTTTCTCCGCCGACGAAGTCCAGCGGCTCGAGGCGATGCCACAGAGCCTGTGGGCTCAGGCTTTTTTCCAGTGCTGGACGCGCAAAGAGGCCTATATCAAGGCGCGCGGCAAGGGCCTGTCGATTCCGTTGGATTCGTTCGACGTCTCTATCGGGTCCGATGAGCCGGTGGCTATCCTGCGCGAGGCGGAAAGCGCCGAGGCGGGGCAGTGGCGGCTGTGCGACCTCGATCTGGATCACGGGCATGTCGGTGCATTGGCTGCGCATGGCTGGGACTGGAAGTCGCGGCTTTATCGATGCCGCTGAAGCCGCGGACCCGCGCAATCGGTTTTGGAGCGGGGCCGTCCAGGACTGCTCAGGCCTGACGCGGCTCCACGAATAGAAATCCCTTCTTACCCATCATAGCTGCGGCGTCCCAGATCTCGGGCGCTTCAGGCTGAAGAATTTCACCCTTACGAAAAAAGCCTGAAGGGTCCATCACCTTACTGGACGGTGGTGCTGCACTAGCGGCGCTGCACTGACGGTTTGTCTGCCAATAGTATGGCCGGCGCGGGACGGACGGGGCAGGGGATGCATTCACCTAAGGTGAGTCTACGTGCTCGCACGAAGTGGCTAATTCGAGAGGGATGAAAATGCGGCTAGGCGAAGTTTGTCGGGATTTCGTGCTGATACTCTTAACCGGGTTGGCGGTAATCATGCTGGCGCCGGCTGCGAAAGCACAATATCAGCCGATTCCCAATTACACCGGTATCGGCGCCGGCCAGCAATTTCGCGACGATATCAATAATCACCTCTCGGGAGTGACTCCGGTCAGTCCGCGCATGGTGCCATTGAACTATGCGCTACTGGCGGCGACCCCGGAACAGGACGGGCAGCTTTACTGGTGCCAGGACTGTATTCAAGCCGCGGTTTGCGCCGGTGGCGGTAGCGGCGCGATGGCGCTGGGCTCCGGCGGGCAATGGACCTGCAGCGGCGGCAGCGCCGCGGGCGGTCCGCCCTCGGGTGCGGCGGGCCACGACTTAAGCGGGAGTTATCCCAACCCGACGGTAAGCAGCGTGCTGAACGGGCAGACCCCGCTGACGACGAACAACGGGATCAATGCGCTGGCGAATGCCGCGGGCAACTACAGCATGAACGGCTTCTCGCTACTTAATTTGTCGTCGCTGACGCCCGGCCTGACAGGCGATACGATCACGGGCTTCAATCTCGATGGCGAAGCAAATCCGCTGGCGCCGATGTATGGCGCGGTTTCGTCGAACGTCGTGGGAACGGCCACGACGACGGCGTCGTCGCCGAATGTGACGCTGGGCAATGCCGGCGATTGGCAGAACGGGCAACTGGTGGCGCTGGTAAACGCTGGGCCGGTCGCGACGATCGCGGCGCCGGCGTGGTGTACGGGGAGCACCTGCGGCAGCGCGAGCGGGAGCAATTACCCGCTTTTCGAGACGCTGGGCGGAACCGGCTCGACCAGTTATTCCTACTGCGTCGAGACCGTCGATCAGAACAATGGGATATCGGCGTGCGGGCCGACGGCGACGGTGACTAATGCGCAGGCGATGCTCGGGCCGTCAGCCTGGGTGCAGCTCGAATGGGCGACGGTCGCCAACGCACAGGGTTATATCGCGAAGAGTTGCCGCGGCAGCGGTTGCGTACCAAAATTTCTCAAATATGTTCCGGCGATCGCCGCCGGCGGCCAGTCCTTTCTTGGGGCCGCCGACGTCGGCCTGACGTATGCGCCGCCCGAGTTCATCGCGCTTGGCGACGGCATCAAAACCTCGTTCAGCGCGACGCTGCAACAGCCTCCATTGGATAGCGGGAGTTTGACGGTGAGCGCAGGTTCGGTGGTCTGCACGGACAACGGCAGCGGTATTTTGAACGGGCCGGGCTGCGGCGCGGGTTCGATCAATTACAACACGGGCGCCCTGACGGTTTCGTTCACCGGCGCACCGGCAATCGGGACGAACATCTGGGCGGTCTACACGCCGACCGGCGCCTATCCGCCGAAGCTTTCGAGCCCAACGCGGGACTGGATATTCACGACGATTCAGAATGGCGCCGGAACTCTATCCTTGACGTTGAACGCGAACAGCGCCGTCAGCACGACAACGCAAATGGTGCATGATGACTGGACGCCGATTCAGACTGCCCTCAACTCGTTGGCCGGGTCGAGTACCACGCCGGCGGGCGGCGCCGTCAGATTGCAGCGCGGCATCTACTCGCTGCCGAAGCCGTTGATTGTCCCGTCGGAAGCGACGCTCAACCTGGATTGCGGCGGCACTGATTATGGTCAGGGTACAGCGGCGCCCGGCTTTGTTTTCGGCACGACACTGCAATGGAGCGGCCCCGACGAGATGGACATGATCGACATGTACGACGGCCTGCGCGAGCGGATCATGTGCGGGAATCTGGACGCGCGCAATGTCAACGGCGGCGCGAGTCCGTCCGCCGCGATGACCGGCGTTCATCTGGACGCGTCACTCACGACCCTGTCAGGCAATGACAAAGCGCGGCTGCAGGAGGTGAGCGTCAACGGCGCGCATCATGGCTTTGAGATCGGCGGCAATATCATCACCGACGGCGAGTATCCGAGCGCCGACGTGTCGGAGTTTGTGCTGGATCAGACGCATACGTCGTTTCCGCAGAGCGACGCGCGCTCGATAGGCTATGTAATCAACTCGAGCAACGCTGGGTTTCCGATTTCGGCGTTATTCGAACCCTCATGCCTTGGGGGCCCCAACGTCTGTATCGCGCAAATCAGCGATGGCGGGCTATACGTCGATCGCGCGAGCGGAACGGCGAGTCAGGGCCCGAGCCCGGCCTTCCACATATACGACGTCGGGATCGAAGGCACGATAACGCATACCGAGTATGAAGGTCCGGCGGGCGTGGATTGCCTGCGGGTGGAGCCGACCGCGACGGTCGCGGGAAGCACGGCAGTGGCCGGGCTGCATTTTGCGGACAATTGGTGCGACGGGCACGGCGACAACATCACGCTGGACGCCGGACTGACCATGTTTTCCAAGAACAATCTGTTCGGCTCGCCGACGCCGCCGACGCTGCAGACCAATAGCATCAACGCTGTGGTGTACAGCGAAGGTGACGGCGTAGCGTGGACCACGACGTCGGCCGGCGGCACAATCGAGCACAGCCTGCAAAATCAGATTTCCTCGGCCAATGTCGCCGACAGTTTTGGCCGCCTGATCGTCGCGCCGTCGCCCACGCAGAACGCGATCTATGGCGCGCAGGTAGAGATGATGGATCCGCAAGGCACGCACGACAACTGGATCTTCGGCTGCGACGTGAATGTGAACGGGGGATGTGAAATTACGCCATCCACTACAACTGGCGGTTCGAGCTTTACCACGCCGACGCTGACGGTCCTGCCAGGCGGCAACGTCGCGGTGGCGTCGACGCTGATTGTGAACGGCAGTACCTTCGCTAATCTGCCGGCGACCGCGATCAATGGCGGCCGCACCTGGTGTTCTAACTGCGATCCGCCGACCAATCCGCCCAGCGCCTGCACCTCGAGCGGGGCCAAGACCGGAGCGTTTGCCGATGGCGTCAACAATCAGTGGATCTGCGCCTTCTGATTGGGCACTGGTGCAGTTTGAAAATAAATCGGGCTTGAAAGAATTGCGCGCCTCGCGCGATACTTGACCCATGATACAACGCAAGCGGATGCCGCGCGACATGAACCAGCTTGCAGCACAAGTCGTCAAGCTCGCGACCGGGCAGCCGGTAGAACCCGAACCCGTAGAGCGAGAAAAAGAACCTCATGCGGTCGCGCTGGGACGCAAGGGCGGGTTGAAGGGCGGAATCGCCCGCAAGACCAAGCTGCCGCAGGCGCAGCGCTCAGAGATCGCTCGCAAGGCCGTTCAGGCGCGATGGAAGAAGCAGCGCGAATCTTAAACTGCGATAGTATCCGCCTTTCCTTGACATTTTGGAAATAAGCACGCTAATATTGGCTCGCGATGTCTATTAGAGTGCTACGATGGCTTATATTTACCGTTATTATGTCCCTGATGCCCTTCATCGTGACTGGCCTCAAGTTATGGGACGATGGTAAAATCGCTAATCCTCTCAGCATATGGCGGGATGGAAGCTTGCTATGGCCGCGAGGAGAACTATTGCTGATAGTGACCGCTATCGGAGCGGATGCTGCGGGCGGAGTGATTGGTTCAGCCGGACGTAAGGGTCATTAGGTTTTTTAAGATCTTGGCTGGCGGGGGTTGCATCGTAGCGGCGACTGGATCAGCTTGGTGGTATGAGCAAATACAGACCGATCCGGCCCACATTGTTGCTCGCGTGGTCGAAGGTTCGGGGATCATTTTCTTAGTGACATTTTTCGCAAGTCTGTTATGTGTAGCTCTAGCGGAGGATTAAAAGTATGGCAGCACTCATACTTGTGGCCGCAGGAGCGGTCACCTCAGTTATCTCCGCCCTTGTTGTTTTTATTTTGAAACGACGGGGAAATCGTAGGAGATTGATCGTGACGTTCGAAGGCAAAACTCAAACATATTTGGTGTCCTCAGAGGAGGCCGCCCGCCTGAACCAAATCCTCGAATTTGGCCAAGGACTACAGGGCGTGCGTAACACAGGATAAAGGCTGGACCAACTTTTAATTGAATATTTCCGAAGAAGGGATCGGCAGAAAAGCCGGTCCCTCTTTTTTGTGCTAGGCACGCGCGCCGTTCCCCATAACATCTTGTTGCCTCTCCAAGGATCTTTAGAAGCAAACTGCACCAGTGTCTCTGATTGCAGCGCGGTTGACGCAACGGGTCAGGCCGCGATGGGCGACGTACAATGCGGGCAGCGGGTGGCTTTGAGCGAAATCGGCGAAAGGCAAAACGGGCAATCTTTGGTGGTTGGCTCGGGGGGCGCGGGCATCAGCCGGTTGGCTTGGCGGACCAGCAGGAACATCACGAAGGCGACGATCAGGAAGTCGAGAATCGTGTTAACGAAGGCGCCGTAGTTAATGGTCGGTGCGCCGGCTGCCTTGGCCAGCGCCAAGGTGGCGTAGGATTTGCCGTCGAGACTGACGAAGAGCGAATTAAAATCGACGCGGCCGAGCATCAAGCCGATCGGCGGCATAATAATATCACCCACCAGCGAAGTAATGATTTTGCCAAAGGCAACACCGAGGATGATGCCAACGGCCATATCCAGCACGTTGCCCTTCATGGCGAATTCCTTGAATTCCTTCAGCATTCGATCTCTCCTCCCAATTCGATGAGCGTAGGCTCTTCGGGGTTTTGCGACTCTCGAATCGGCAGAGTATCGGCTGGTGGCGCGGGGCCGCAACCCGGCGATAGTCGCGCCGGTTTCGGGCGTATATGATCCACTCAGCCGAATTTTTCGGATGGAGTGGAGATGAAAGTATCGCTGTTTTATCTGCCGACGGTTGGGAATCGGGCGCAAATCGAGCAGGGCATGGTAGGGCTGCGCGGCGAGCTGTACGACCAGATGCTCGCCGAGGTAAGCGCTCAAGCGCAGCTCGCCGACGCGCTGGGTTACGATTCGATCTCCTTTACGGAACATCACTTTCACGCCGAGGGATTCGAGTTGTCGAACAATCCGGTGATGCTGGACCTCTATATCGGGATGCAGACCAAACGCATCCGCGTGGGGCAGCTTGGAGTGGTGTTGCCCGCGAGTAATCCGATCCGGGTGGCCGAAGATATTGCGATGCTCGATCATATGACCGGTGGGCGGGCGAACGCCGGCTTTGCGCGCGGCTACCAGCGGCGCTGGGTGGATATCATGGCGCAACAGACCCACGGCATTCACGGCGCCCAGCCGCATCAGCACGACGCGATCGATGACGCGAATCGAGCGGCGTTCGAAGAATGCTTCCGGATTATCAAGCGGGCTTGGACCGAGGATACCCTGAGCTATCAGGGCAAGTACTGGCGGGTGCCGCCGGGCGAGACGCCGTGGGCGATCGCGGCGACGGATAAATGGGGACGCGGCGTCGAGAACGGGATCGTCAAGGCCGTAAGCGTGGTGCCGAAGCCGGTGCAAAAACCTCATCCGCCGGTGTTTCAGCCGTTCGCGTCGTCGGAGCGCAGCATTCGCTGGTGCGCGGCAGAGAATGTAACGGCGGTACTGCCGCCGCTGTTTCCGGAATATGAGCGGCAGTTGTGCGAGATTTACGCGGAGGCCTCCGGCACCCCGCTGGGCGCTGGGATGGGCGTCCTGCGCGATATCGTGATTGCGGATACCGACGAGGAGGCCAAGGCGCTGTGGCGCGACAGCGGCTATTTTTGCGGACGCGAATGGTTCGAGCCGTTCGGCTTTTCCAAAGGGATGGAAGATCCGAAGACCGGCGAGACGCCCGATTTATGGGACAACAGCCTGGCGCTGGTCGGGTCGGTCGATACGGTGACGCGGCAACTGGAGCGGCTGGTCAAGCGGCTGCCGATCCGCTGGATTTTCGCGTGGATCTACAATGGACTGATGCCACATGACCGAGTGTTGAAGACGCTCGAACTGTTCTGGACCAAGGTGTTGCCGCGCGTCGCCGATGCGGGCTAAGAGGTTGGGCGAACGATAGTTTGCGCGATTCGCGCAGTTCGTGGTATCGGCTCAAGCCTGAGACAAAGCTTTTATCGGGAGGAATAGCGATGCCAATCGCACAGAACGGTGCAGTCAAGGTTTTCTACGACACTTACGGGCAGGGCACGCCGATCGTGTTTCTGCATCCATGGTCGACCAATGGGTACATCTGGTACTACCAGGTCTTTTCCTTTGCACGCACGAACCAGGTGATTGTGATCGACCATCGCGGGCACGGGCGCTCGGACAAGCCCGCGGGAGGCTACTCGATCCAGGAACACGCCAGCGACGTCCGCGCAGTGATGGACGCGGCTGGGGCGCAGAAGGCGATCATCGTCGGCAACTCGATCGGCGGGATGATGGCGATGCAGTTCGCGTTGAGTTATCCCGATCGGGTGAAAGGGCTGCTGATTCTCAGCTCGGGGACGGCGCTCGGCGAGAATATGCCGAAAGAGACGGCGGCGGCTTTTCAGAGCGATTATCTGGGGACTTTCGGAGCGCTGATGGAAGGAGCGGTCTCAGCGAAGAGCAAGCGCGAGCGGCCCGAGATTCTCGACGTGATGCGTGCGCATTTCGCGGTGCAGTCGAATTTTCCGAAGCATGTTTTTGACTCGTCGCTGGCGGATCCCAACGGCGTATTCAACTGGAATATCAAGAGCCGGCTCGCGAGTATCAAGGCTCCGACGCTGGTGGTCGCAGGCGAAGAGGATCAGGCGACGCCGGTTGAGGCCAACAAGTATCTCGCCGATAACATTCCGGGGGCGAAGCTACTCACGGTGAAGGACGTCGGGCATTTCCATCAGCTCGAGAAGCCGCTGGAGTTCAATGCGACGCTGAAGGAGTTCGTTACGGGATTGGGGTAGGCGAGGTCGCGCATAGAAAGCGGACTTCCAGCTAACCTCGCACACTGCACTGTTGGAGGAGCCCTTCGCGCAGGTCCCCTTTCGACTACGCTCAGGGCAGGCTTTCGACACGGTTCGCGCTGGTTTCATTCTTGACGCAGCTCGCAGACTCGCCTGCTCGGCTTCGTTCGCCAAGCTCACTCCGCCTAGCGTCCGGCTCAGGATGACAATCAGTTCTGTGCTGAACGTTCTTAGTGCGGGGTCGAGCTCGCGGAGGGCGATGGGGTCGGCGTCGGCAGGACGTCGGAGCGCAGGCGGTTCCCGGTCTCTTCGAGATCGCGAACCGCCTGCGCGTTGACCTCGAAGACCGCCGGATCGAGACTGGTTGTGACGTAGGCGGTGGTTGTGCGCACGGGTTTCTGGTCGGAGTTTTCGGCGGTCTGAGTGATTTCGAGCGTAGAGGCGTGCAAGACGCCAAGCTCTTTGCCGTCTTTGCCGGTGAGCGTGATTGTCAGGGTCGGGGTGACCATCCCGAAGTGCTTGGGATCTGTCATCGGGTCCTGGGGGATTTTCGTCGCTCTGAGGTTATGAAGCTGATCGAGCAAGCTCTCGGCCACGGGGAGTTCGGCGGGCGCGGTCTTGTCCTGCGAGGAGATCGTCCATTTCTTATCCGCGGTATGCGCGAGCGTTTCATCCACTGGACCGCCGACGAAATGGACGCTGGCGACGCTCTTGGGATCGAAGTTCATCACGGTCTTGTCGCGCAGATCGTCGAAACTTTTGTTGGCCAGATTGAAGACGCTGATGGGAACTGTGTAGACCGGGCTGTCCGAACTGTTGCCGGTGCGGGCGTAGATCGCATTGGCGCCGGCTTCGGGCTGGCTGAAGCCGAAGCGCATCGTTTCGGCGGATCCTCTGGCGGCGCTCGCGAGGGTGATCGCCAGCGACGGGTTAGCGAGTCCGTATTTGGATGGATCAGACGGGTGGTCGTCGATGAAGCGGGCGATTTGCGCGGCGCCGAGCGCCTTGAGGAATGAGGTCACGGCGGTGTCGTCGGCGGGATAGTCGCGCGGCTTGACGATGGTCCAGCGGTCGCCGAGGTCGCGCTTCAATTCGAGGGTCTGCGTCCCCTTCGCGATGACAATCTTGTGCGCGTCGTCGGGCTTGAAGGTGAAGAAGCTGCGCGAGCGCACGTCGTCGAGATGTTTGTTGACCATCGCGGCGAAGGCCGGATTAACCAGCAGGACGGCGGGTTTGTCGGCGACCTTGATGAAGCTGGCATTGCCGATGGGGGCTTTTTCGCCGACGAGGATCGCGGGCAGCGTTTTGCCGTCTTTGGTCGTGACGGTGAGGACTACGGCCGGGACTTTGAGTCCGAAGGGCGCGAGGTCCGAGGGCGCAGCGTCGGCGGTATCGGTGATCTCGAGACTGGCCACCTGATTGGCGATCGCATCGACGGTGAAATGATCAGCCTCGGCCTGGACGGGTTTTAAAATTTTCCACTGATCGGGACCGCCGCGTTCGAGGACGAGGTCGCGTCCGGGCGAGCGCAGTTCGATCTTCCGGATATCTTTGGCGTCGAGAGCGTAGACCTTGGGATTCTTTTCGGGCGGCGGCTGATGACGCTGGTAGAGCGCGTAGCCGCCGATGAGAAGCAGCAGGACGATGACGATGATCGTGTTGCGCAGAGGCATCGCGAAGCGCTTGTCCCAGTTGGCGCCTAGTTACGGCGTTCCCACCAGACCGCGATCCCGACGAGCAACAGCAATTCGGGAATCAGCAGTACGGAGAGGACGAAGACAACGTCGAATTCCGCGATCGTCAGGTTGAAGCGTGAGGCGCGGAGCTCGCGGGGCCGGATCGTGATGGAGTTGCCCTGGCCGACGAGCCAATCGACGCTGTTCATCAGGAAGTCGCGATTGAAGAAATTGTCGAGGTACTGATTGTCGGCGAAGTCGGTATCGCCGAAGACGACGAGGCGGGCGTTGCCCTTGCCGCGTTTGAGCAGATCTAGATTGGCGTCAACGGCGACGGCCACGCTGACCGGGCCTTTGGTGTCGACGCCCTTGTCGAAGGAGGCGGTTTGCTTGAGGAAGAGCGCGGCCAGATCAGTTTCGGCCCACGAAGTCTCCGAGGTCTTGGCCAGCGACACGACCTCGAGTCCCTCTTTTGGCGTCCCGGCCGGATCGACCGTGCGCACCATCGGGAAAACCGTCTGCTTGTCGAAACCGGTGGTGATTTCGTGCGGCCCGTAGGTGTTTACGGTTGGACTGATGCCCAGGGCTGGGCCAGCGAAGAGGCGCACAACCTGATCGACCACGACGTTGTTACCGACCGTGACGCCCCAATCGGCGAGCAACTTGACCAGTGCGGTTTCATCGACGGAGTGGTCTGGGCGAATCGGACGCAGCATCACGAGCGCGCGGCCGCCGTCGTCGAGGTAGCCGCTGATAATGTCGAGCTCGTGCGGCAGAAGCGGTCGCGTCGGTCCGGCGACGATGAGCACTGTGCAATCCTTTGGCACGGCGGCCTCGGTGACGAGATTGATGGTCTTGACCGAGTAGTTCTCGCCTTCGAGCGCCTTCTGAAAATCGTTCAGGCCGGATTGCTGTTGCGCTTCGGCGAGATCGCCCTCGCCCTCGCCGGTAATGAAGCAGGCGGTTTTGGTCGTGGAATTCTTTAGCTTGAGAATGGCGTTGGTAATGCCGCTTTCGCCGAGCTCGGTGACGTTGACGCCCTCACCGTTGTCGCCGCCGAGCTGCACGCGAGTGGTGTTCATGGTGGCGACCTTGAAACGCTCAGCCAGCTCGGGATGTTTGTTCGGATCGACCAGTTCGTACGAGACCTTCGGCGAGGCGTAGCTGTATTCCTGATAGAGCGATTCGGCCTGCGGGCTGCGTCCGCCGGCGACAAAACCATAAAGCTTAAGCGGCTGCTTAAGATCCTTGACCGCGGCGACCGACTGGGGGGCCAGACTGAAGACCTTTTGCGAGGTCAGGTCGAACTGGTGATGATGGGTTGAAGCCAGATAGTTGACCGCGACCAGCAGCAATATAAAAGCGATCGAGTAGATGGCGGCATTCGCGCCATAGCGCGTCGTGCGGCGGCCGGCCATCGTGCCGAGATCGCCGCGGCTCGAAACGATCCAACCGATCAGGGCAAAGGCGCCGGCGACCAGATTGACGAAAATGAACAGGCGGGCGAAGCCGCCGCTGGTCAAGGCGTAGCCGATAATCCCAAACGAAAGCAGGACGATGCCGAGCAGGCCCGCCAGCGCCGATGTCCGCCTCATCCGATGATTCCCTGCCTCTCGAAAATGGTTTGGAAGTTGTGCTTAGCGCCAGCGGGCGGATTCGACCGAACGCTGGGTCAGGAATAGCGCGAGCAGAATCGTACTGAGAAAGAAGACGAGGTCACTGGTATCGATGACCCCGCGCACCATCGTCGAAAAATGATCGGGCAGCGACAGGTACTTGAGGACCGCCCAGAGCACGCCGACACCGGCCTCGGCGGGCCACGAAATGACGTAGAGCAGAATCAGGATGCCGAAGGAGCTGATCGCGGCGATGATCTGATTGCTCGTCAGCGAGCTGGTGAAGATCCCGACGGCAACGAAACTCAGCGCCAGCAGCGCGAGGGCGAGATAGCCGGCGAACATCACGCCGACTTCGGGATTGCCGAAAACCATCAGGATGGCCGGGAAGATCCAGGCCAGCGCCACCATGATCAGGGTGAAAGCTGCGGCGGCGATGAATTTACCGGCGACTATTTCGCCAGTGCGAATCGGCGCAGTGAGCAAGAGTTCGTAAGTGCCGGTGCGTTTTTCTTCGGCGAAGACGCGCATGGTCAACGCGGGCATCACGATTACCAGAACGATCGAAAGGTCATGCAGCAGCGGATCGATCACGCGCGAATTGAGATTCATCTGATCGAGGTTCGCGGTCTGCCCCATCATCTGGACGAGCTGGATCATCTCGTCGAACTGCCGCAGCATCGAGAAGAAGAACCATCCGCCGAGCAGCAGGAAAACCGTGAGGACGACATAGGCGACGGGCTGGGTGAAAAAGCTTTGGAGTTCCTTGCCGGCGATGGTGAGCGTGTTCTTCATAAGCGAATCGTGATTAGGCCTCGGAGTGGCCGGCGCCGACCTCCTCGAGAGTTTCTTCGGCGCTGGCGCCGGCGAGATGGCCTTCGCGCGAGATGGCGTTGAGGAAGACCTCTTCGAGCGAGGTGCCGGCGGGCAATTGCGCGAGGTCTTCTTCGAGCGCCACCTGACCGTCGTTAATGATCACGACGCGATCGCAGATTTGCGAAACCTCGGGGAGAATGTGGGTCGAAAGGACGATCGTGCGCTTGCTCGAGAGGCCGCGGATGAGCTCGCGAATTTCGTGAATCTGCCGCGGGTCGAGGCCGATGGTCGGCTCGTCGAGCACGAGTACGGGCGGATTATGAATCAGGGCCTGGGCGAGCCCGACGCGCTGGCGATAGCCCTTGGAGAGCTGCCCGCAGATGCGATGAGCCATCTCGGTGAGGCCGCAGACGTCGATCACGTGAGCGGTGGCGTCCTCGACCTCGGCGCGGCGGACGCCGCGCAGCTTGGCGACGAATTTCAGATAGCCCTCGACGCGCATATCGGTATAGAGCGGCGGGTTTTCCGGCAGGTAGCCGATCAGGCGGCGGGCTTCGAGCGAATTGGTGAAGATGTCGAGGCCGTCGATGAGCACGGTGCCGGAAGTCGCCGGCATAAAGCCGGTGATGATGCGCATCGTGGTGGTTTTGCCGGCGCCGTTGGGTCCGAGAAAGCCCAGAATCTGGCCGCTTTCGGCGCGAAAGGAGACCCCTTTGACGGCGAGGAAATTGCCGTAGGCCTTGCTCAGGTCCTTGACGTCGATCATCGCCGCGCCGCCCGATGGCGATTATCCCTGATCACCTTGGTTAATCACTCCTATCAGCTGAGGGGGAAATCCGGGATTCTTCGCTTCGCTCAGAATGACAAAAGTTGCTTGGCTTTACTAAAAGTAGCAATTTCGTTCTAAGGGAGTCCGCGAGCGCGGATACAAGAATCTCTGTATCCGTCTGGAGCCCGGTTGAGCAAAGCTTCCCTGGTGTTGCCATTTTGTAAGACGCTTCAACGCTGTGATTATTCAGCAGGCGCGCCCAGCGCAGATAGTTAACCGGCGGTTCAGCGCAGTGTCAATATCAGAGTTTACACTGCGGCGTGGTTTTGCGAGGGAATCCGGTTACGTTACTGTTAACGGACCTGTGGCGGAGCATCAGCGTAATCTCTATCTGGTTGACGGTTCGGGTTACATCTTCCGGGCGTTTTTCGGGTTGCCGCAACTCAACAACTCGCGCGGACTACCGACCAACGCGACCTACGGCTTCATCCGCATGCTGGTGAAGCTGCTCAAGGAGGCGCGGCCGAGTCATATCGCGGTGGTCTTCGATTCGAGCAAGAAGACTTTCCGCGACGATCTGTTCCAGGAATACAAGGCGAATCGCGCGGAGACGCCGAGCGATCTAATCAAGCAGATTCCATATATCTATCGCGCCGTCGATGCGTTCCGAATCCGGCGGCTGGTGGTTGACGGTTACGAGGCCGACGACGTGATCGGGACGCTGGCGACGCAAGCCGTCGGTGACAAGTTCGAGGTGGTGATCGTTACCGGCGATAAGGATTTCATGCAGCTCGTCGGTCCGAAGATCACGTTGTGGGACACGATGTTCGGCAAACGGACCGGGCCGCAGGAGGTGCGGGAGCGCTTTGGGGTCGAGCCGCGCGCGCTGATCGAGATCATGGCGCTGATGGGCGACGCGATCGACAACGTCAAGGGCGTGCCGGGAGTGGGCGAGAAGACCGCCAGCGCGCTGATTCAGCATTTCGGCTCACTCGAGGGGCTGTACGCCGGGCTCGATCGGATCGGCGAGGTCAAGGCGCGGATTCCGAAGAAAATGGCGTCGGTGCTGATGGAGCATCGCGCGGACGCGGAGCTCTCACGCAAGCTGGTGCGAATCAATACGACGACCCCGCTGGAATTCGCGCCGCAGGAGCTGGGGTGGCCAGGGATCGATCACGAAACCGTGGCAGGGCTGCTGCGGGAGCTCGAATTCGGATCGCTACTCAACGAGCTGACACCTGGCGAAGCGCGGCCGGCGCCCGCCGCCGACAGCACGGAAAACCACGTCAGTGCGGCGAATTTTTCGGCGATCGCAGCCGAGTTGCGCAAGGCGTCGCGGCTGGCGTTCCATCTGGGCGGCGACGCTAGCGGCGCCGTAATACTGAAGATCAAAGCAGCCGAACAGCCGATGGTCTACGTGTTCGGGCGCGATCAGATTTCCGCGCTCGGCGCGCTCCTGAGTGATCCGGCGCAGGGCAAGGTCTGTCACGATTTGAAGCGGCATCTCGGGCTGCTGCGCCGTTACGGTGTGGAACTCGGCGGGGTCGAACTCGACACGATGATCGCCGGCTTCCTGATCAATCCGGGCAAGCCGGAGCCGCCGCTGGCGGAACTTTATCGCGAATATCTGACCTCGCTCGGCAGCGGCGCGAGCGAGCCCTCGGAACCCGCGGCACTCGAGGCCCTGCGCGAACCTTTGCGCGCGCGGCTCGAAGAAGCCGGCCTGATGCCCTTGTACAACGAAATCGAGCTGCCGGTCGCTAAGGTGCTCGCCGCGATGGAAGAGGCCGGGATCGGGATCGACGCAGCAGCAATGCGCGGAATTTCGGCGGAGTTCGGCGCACAGCTCGACGGGCTCGAACGCGAGTGTTACGCGCTGCTCGGGCGCGAGTTCAATCTCAACTCGCCGATTCAACTGCGTGAGCTTCTGTTCAACGAATTGAAGCTGCCGACCAAGGGGCTGAAGAAAACCAAGAGCGGCTTTTCGACTGACGCAGATACGCTCGAGAAGCTGGCCTCCGCGCACCCGCTGCCACGCAGGCTGCTCGAGTATCGGGCGCTCGCCAAACTCAAATCCACCTACAGCGATGCGCTGCCGGAGCTGATCGACGGGACGAGCGGGCGCATCCATACCTCGTTCCATCAGGCGCTTACGGCGACCGGGCGGCTCAGCTCGACCGAGCCGAATCTGCAGAATATTCCAACGCGCAGCGTGGAGGGACGGCGTATCCGGCGGGCCTTTGTGCCGGCCGCGGGCCACGTGCTGCTGTCGGCGGACTACTCGCAGATCGAGCTGCGCATTCTCGCCCATTTGTCGGGCGACGCGACGCTGGTCGAGGCCTTCTCGAGCGACGAAGACATCCACGCACGGACCGCGGCCGAGGTCCTCGGGGCGGACAAGGATGATCGCGAGGCGCGGCGGCAGGCCAAGGTGATCAATTTCGGCATCATCTATGGGATGGGGCCGCAGCGGCTCGCCGGCGAGCTGGGGATTCCGTTTGCCGCGGCATCCGACTATATCAAGCGGTACTTTGAACGCTTGCCGGGCGTCAAACGCTACCTTGACGAAACCTTACGCGCTGCGCGCGAGCGCGGATACGTCGCAACGATGTACGGACGGCGGCGCTATCTGCCTGAACTCAACGGACCGGACGGCGGAGCGCGGGCGCAGGCGGAACGAATCGCGACCAACACGCCGATTCAGGGCAGCGCCGCCGATCTGATCAAGCTCGCGATGGTGCGGATGGACGCGGCGGTGCGCGAGCGCAAGCTCGCGGCGCGGATGATCCTGCAGGTTCACGATGAATTGCTGCTCGAGGTCCGCAGCGAGGCGCTCAGCGCCTGCGTCGAGGCGGTCAGGCAGGCGATGGAGCAGGCCGCATCGCTCGCCGTGCCGCTCAAGGTCGAGTTGAAGTGTGGACCGAACTGGGCGGAGCTTGAACGTCTGTGAGGCCGCGCCCGCTATCCGGGGACGGGACTATCGCGAGTGTGTGACAGCCTCGTTCGGGACTCGATCCGGCCTCCTTCACCTGAATTTCTCGGGCAAACAAGCGTCTAACCTCTTGAGTAACGCAACGCGCCCAGAGGCCGAAGAAGGGGAGCTGATCCGGCGGTCGCGCAAGGGCGACGGACGGGCCTTCAGCACCCTGGTCGAGCGCTATCAACGGCGGGTTGCGGGAGTCGCGATGGCCGTGGTGCATAATCAAGACGACGCCCTTGAAATCGCGCAGGAAGCCTTTGTCCGCGCCTATCAAAGTCTCGGCAAATTCGAGGAACGGTCGAGTTTCTCGACTTGGCTGTACCGGATCACGGCGAATCTCGCGATCGACTTCCGTCGCCGCGAAGGGCGTCAGGTTGTGCTGCGGGGCGAGGAGGGGGAGAACGAGCTCGGACGGATTCCGAGCGGCACTGGCGACTCGTTTACCGAAGCAGCGCGCGGCGAACTGGGTCAACGGCTGAGCGCCGCACTGAAAGAGTTGACGCCTGAGCATCGCGCAGTGATACTTTTGCGGGAAGTTGATGGGCTGTCCTATGACGAAATCAGCGAAGTTCTGGACTGCCCGCGGGGAACTGTCATGAGCCGTTTGCACTACGCGCGTGGTCATCTGCGGGGAATCCTCAAAGATGTCGATAAGAGCTGAAGGAATGGCTGCTTGCGGTGAAATAGAACTTTTGCTGGGAGCGTTCGAGGACGGCGAGTTGCGCCCCCGCGAGATGGAAGCTGTGGCCTTCCACGTGGTCGGCTGCGACGCCTGCCGCGCGGCGCTCGAGAGCTATCGCTCGCTGGGGGCTGCCTTGCGTGAGGTTTCGACAGCCCCGCGCTTAGACGGCTTCACCCAGGCGGTGATGGCGCGGATCGCGCGCGAGCGTCCGCCCTTGGGTTCGCGTATCCGCGAGTTCTGGGAATCGCTCGGAAGCTTCGGGTCAGTGATCCAGATAGCCGGGGTTGCGACCGCTTCAGCGGTGGTGACCTTCGTGCTGCTGGCGCCACGCCTTAGTGAGAGCTTTCATCCGGTGGCGACCGCGCCGCTGGCGATCGCGCAGCGAACTCAGACACTGCAAACTCAACCGAAGCGCAACCAGATCGCGCTGAACCAGACTCCGCAAGGCCCGATAGCGCAGACGTCTGGACCGAGCCCGGCGTCGCCACTCATGACCGCGAGTGCGGCGACCACAGACCCGTCGGGCGTATGGGACCAGGCCTCGGCGATCGCGGCGCGCGACTCAGAAGAATTGGTCTCGGAGCTGGGCGCCGGCAACGGTCCTTCGGTGGCGGTTTGGGACGAGCCGCGCAGTGGCACGACAGTGGTTTGGGTACCGGATCAGCAACCCTGACCTATGTTGCGAAAGCGGGTCTGCCTACCGATCTGGATTGCGGCGCTATGCCTGACCGGGTTATCCGTTCATACGGCGGCGCAGGGCAACTCGCCACTCGTCGCGATTCGTGTCCAATCGATCCTCGCGAGTTATCCGCCCGGCACCGCGATGAGGCAACGGACACCGGCGTTTCACATGGATAAGCGACTGACGGATGAAGGCGTCGGGCAGCGCCTTCGCTCGATCTTCGATTTCACCAACTATCGCCTGATCAGGAATCAGCAGCAGAGCACTCATTGCGGCGATCCGGTTGCCTTCACTCTGCCGGGCGGTCACATCCTGCACGTCCAGCCGTTCGAGGCGGCGGGCGATGATCTGGCGATCAGCGTAATGATGTTTGAAGGTCCGCATCTGATCATGGAGATGCCGTTTCGCATGGAAAGGGGCGGCATGCTGTTCCTTGTCAACCAGCGCTTTCAGGGCCAGCTTTATATCGCGGCGATCTCAGTCGATAGCGCGCTGCTTCATCATCGGCATCGTGCAGCCGCAGCCGTCGCTCCGGACGCTCCAGCGCCGCCCTTTCCCGCTCTCGTCCCCTCGCAATAGACGCTCCGGCGTCCTGAAACCCAAAGCAGTAAAGCTGTGCTCAGCGCGGCGCCATCCGCAACGCGCCGTCGAGCCGAATCGTCTCGCCATTGAGCATCGCATTTTCGACGATATGCCGGGCCAGCGCCGCGAATTCCTCGGGCTGGCCGAGGCGCGAGGGAAACGGAACCTGCGCGCCGAGCGCCTTGCGCGCGGCTTCAGGCAAGGTGGCCAGCATGGGAGTATCGAAGGTGCCGGGCGCGATCGTGCAGACGCGGATACCCGACGACGCGAGGTCGCGCGCGATCGGCAGGGTCATACCGACCACACCGCCTTTCGACGCGGAGTAGGCGGCTTGGCCGATCTGCCCGTCGTAGGCCGCGATCGAGGCGGTGTTGATGATTACGCCGCGCTCGCCGTCGGGGCCAGGCGCGTTTTTGGCCATCTGCGCGGCGGCGAGCCGGATCACGTTGAAGGTCCCGACCAGGTTGACCTGCACGACTTGATTGAACAGTTCGAGCGGATGCGGACCCTCTTTGCCGATCGTGCGATGAGCGCGGCCGATCCCGGCGCAGTTGACGGCGCAGTGCAGGGCGTTGAAGCGCGCGACCGCGGCGTTGATCGCCTGCTCGGTTGCGGCGGCGTCCGCGACGTTGGCGGCGACAAACAGTCCGTTGCCGCCAAACGTTTCGGCAAGTTTAGGGCCGGGTGAGCCCGGCAGATCGAGGATCACGACTTTAGCGCCGGCGGCGGCGAATTCCTGCGCCGTCGCGCCGCCCAGCCCCGAACCTCCGCCCGTGATCAGCGCCACCATATTCTTAAGCTGCATCTTGTCCTCGAGTTCCTTAGTGTTCTGCGATTACATGCGCGATCGCACTGGAGGCGGTGTGCGTCAGACTCAGGTGGAAGCGCGCGATCTTGCGCCGCGCCGCGAAGGCCGCGGCCTTACCGCTCAACTTGATCGTCGGCGCCTGCCCGCGTTCGCGCACAATCTCGATTTCGCTCCAGCCGACGTTGCGATTCCATCCCGTGCCCAGCGCTTTCATCGTGGCTTCTTTCGCGGCAAAGCGCGCCGCGTAACTCTGGAAACGTCCGCGGCCGCGCGACTCGCAGTAGGTAGCTTCCCGCGCGGTGAAGACGCGTGTGCGGAACCGTTCGCCGGTCAGCGGCCGCATGAGTGCGCGTTCCACCCGCGCGACCTCAATAGTATCGATTCCGGTTCCGATGATCGGCATTTATTTCAGCGTCAGGATAAGCAGCGTTTTTCACCGTCCGGGCAGCATCCCGCTCCGTTGTCGCGGCGTTTGCCCGATCGCTCAGCAAATTGTTTCACGTGAACGGATTGATTTTTTGGAATGCTTCGATTTTGGAGCGTGTACTTACTTTGTGCCGGGCGCGCCGTCGGCGAACATCCCGCTCGGCAGACCGTCGATGCTGCGTTCGTTCTTCTCGCGATGGTACTTGTCGAGATCGACGTCGCTGCGCGCTTCCCAGTACCGTCGCAGCGTGTCGCGCTCGGCCAAGTGCTCGAGCTTGGGCACCGCGTACCCGCACGAGGTCATCGCAGAGTCGATGTCAATCTCCATTATCTGGCGCAATCCCGGAGTCTCGGGAAACATCGCGAGGTAGTCGCTCCATTGCGCGTCGCGCGGATGAATGGCGCGGCCGTGTCCATAAAGCCGCACGATGTTCGGGCTCGCGCCGAAGGAACAGAACATGATCGTGATGCGGCCGTTTTCGAGAAGGTGCGAAGCGGTTTCGTTCCCACTGCCGGTGATGTCGAGATAGATCACGCGCTTGTCGCTCAGCACGCGAAACGTGTCCATCCCCTTGGGCGAGAGATTGATCCGCCCGGCGGTCGGCGCGGTCGCAACGAAGAACATCATCTGTCCGGCGATGAATTTCTTGATTTCCGGTGTAATCTCTTTGTACCACTTGGACATCGACGTGGCCCTCCTGCGCGCGTGCGCAAAGCCTAGCAGCCGCGGCGCAGTCGCAGAAGGGCGGCATCATTCGTGGCGGTCTTGCCGACTACGGCGCGGCAATCCTATTGTCGGAGGGAGGCGTTAGTTCGGCTCGGTATGGAGGTCAGGATGGCGAAACTTACGGTCACGGTGAATCAGGCGAAGTGTATCGCCAGTGAAGATTGTATCGAAGCGGCGCCGGGCGTTTTTCAGCTCGACGCGGCGGGCAAATCCGAAGTTTATAATCCGGCCGGCGCGGCCGACAACGTGATTCTGGCTGCGGCGCGAAGCTGTCCGGCGAAGGCGATCGTGGTGGTCGACGAGACTGGGACGCAGCTCTATCCCGCGCCGAAAAAATAGTCGCCGCGCCTCGTTTGATCCGCACCCGCGTAAAGAAAATCCGCCGCCGGCGCGAAGCCGGTGCGATCGTGGTCGAGCAGAGCCGCGATTTCCGTCGCGCCGCCGCGTTGCTCGAGGCGGCGGGTTGTGCGGCCGACGGCTTCGACCGCGCGGGCGTCTGCACATTGCTCGCCTACGATGGCGCCGATGCGATCGGCGTCGCGGCCGTTGAAACCGCGATCGATTGTGCGGTGATGAGTTGTTTACTGGTCGCCGCACCGCGGCGTGGTCGCGGAATCGGCGCGGCGCTGGTCGCCGCGGCGCGGGCTGCGGCGCATACCCGCGGCGCGCGCACCTTATATGCCTTCATGCCGCTCGATGAGAGCCGCTATCTTGCGCGTTGCGATTTCCTTCCGGCAAATATGGAGGAGGCATCGGCCGTGATTGCCGCGGCCTTCGCGGGCGGCCACCTGCCCAGGTCGCGGCCAGGTTATGTCGCGGCGATGCTCGACCTCTCGCGCGACGGAATTATCGAGCGCTAGCGGAATATTCTCAGCCGCCGTGAAGCATCTGCAAGACCGTCGCTACGAGCATCCATGACGCGACCGCAAAACCGATCACGCCGACAACTCCGCTGAGCCAGACGGTTTGCCCATAGCGCGGCGAGCGCACGAAATCTCCGATCTTTTTGCTCGAGTAGTTCTCCGGGCGCCGGCCGCGCTGAAAAAAAATCAACGAGTTCACGATCGAGTAGCCGAAGAAGATGCAGGCGAAAATCTCCGCGAGCAGGCGAGTGTGCGTTTCGGTCATCGCAAACGCGGAGTAACTCTAACGGCAACCTGAGGCAGCTCGATTTTGCCGCGACGTTGTCATTGCGCAGCGGTGGAAGCAGGACTTGCTTGCAGAGCAGCCGATCCCAGCGCCGGAGCCACTGGCTGCGCTGCGGCTTTCTCTTCAAACAGTTGGACGGCCACCGGATTGGGCATCAGACTGATTGGTGAACAGTTGTAAGCATCGACAATTCCCGGAACCAATAACAGACTGTCAGCCAGGAAGATCAGAGTGTCAGTTCCGGAGAGCGTCCGCGACAGCAATACACTGGCTGGTTCGTAACCATCTTTTCGGATTGAAACATTGTAATCGGGGCATCGTGACAGTGTGACAGTGGTGGGTGTCACGCCGGATTGAACCCCGTTCAGATTACCCGTGCGCCGGGCGGAGCGGATTGGAAGGCGATGTTTTGAGTCTTGCCGTTTTGCGCATAGAGGCAACCCCCGGCGCTTATCGCAATCAGGAGCGAGAGAAGCGTGGTGACATGAGGAAGGCGCGAAGCGTTTTTCAACCAGGATGCTCCTGAGCAGCCGCGATCGGCGGCATCGACGCAATTATAATAGCAGGGGACGCCGAACAATATCGTCCTCGGTTCCCCCGCGTTCTTCGATTTCTAAAATCGCTAAACCGAGCTGCCAAAGAGCCGCAGGTAGCAACGCTCGGCGCGGAATGCAACCGCCGCCGGATCGGCAGGCTGTTCTGCCGACGGCCCAAGGTCAAGAATCATGCACTTGATCGAGCCTCCCCCCTTGGCGAGAAATTCGCTGACGTTGACCAGCACCGGTTCGACGCCGCGGGCCTGAATCTCGCGCTGCAGCCCTGCGCTGACGCCTTCCGGCATGAACAGATAGAGCCGGCCGTCGTGATCGGTCTGGAAGGAGTTGGCGGCGTAGAATTCTGCGTCGCTTTGCGTCAGCCCGATCAGATCGTTACCGAATTGGGCGCGGATCAAATCGCGCGACGCCGGCGACAGCCCCTCCATGTAGACGAGCAGATATTCGCGGTGGGGTCCGAACGAGCAGAGCACGGTGTCGCCGTGATAGTGCGCTTCGAGGGCGAGCTCGATACTCAAAACGCGTTGCGGCGCCACGATCGCCCGCAGCTCGCCGAGCGCACCTATCTCAGATCGAAAGCCGTAGCGCCGTTTCCACGGCGGCAAGCCGAGGCGCGGGACGAAACGCTGACGCTCGACGCGGCCGTGGGTGAAGATCATCGAATCGGCGGCAGGAAAGAAATCGGCCTCGCCCTCGAAGCGCGCGGCGACGTCGATAGTTTCGTAGCCCATCGCACGGAGAAACGGCCGGTAGATCTCGCGCTCGCCCTGTCGCGTCGGGATCAGGTTCGAGAGGAAAAACTTGTTTGCCGCCGCGTCGCCACGCGCTTCGAGTGGAAATCGAAACCCGGCGTTGGCCGGATAGACCAGCCCGCTGAGTCGCGGATGGGCCTCGATGACGCAGACCTCGACGCCGTGGTGGACGAGCGCTCGCGCGAGCGCGTGCCACTGCACGCGAGCGCGCGTCGGGTCGACTTTTTTGCGCAGGCCGAGGGCGTTGCGGGTATGCGGATTGGCGCCGCCCAGCACCGAAAAGTAGGCCGGGTCGCCCATCAGGATCGTGCGCGGCATCCTGTCAGTATAGCTGGCGCAACGGCGGAGGACGTGCGGGTGGCAAGCGCCCGCGAGGACTTGCCACCCGCAGCAAAGCGTTTCTACTTGCGATCGAGCTCGGTCATCATCTCGAGTTCCGGCGCGCCGGCCAGCAGATCCTTGATCCGCCCGCCCATCGCCTTCATATGGTCTGTCTTTCGATGGTTCTCGAAGGCGGCTTGATCCGCATACTTCTCGAACCAGATGAACTGCGTGGGATCTTTGGCGGACTTGTGCAAGACGTAGGCTTCGCATCCGGGCTCGGCTGCGCGCACCTGCTTGATCATGTCTTTGAAGGCTTCTTCGAGTTGACCCTCGCTACCGGGCTTGGCTTTGATCTTCGCGATTAAACTTACTGACATTGCCGTCTGATCTCCTGGGACGCCCGCGAGTTTGAGCGGAGCTTCTTCGCCAGCGTGTATAGTCGTCATAGTAGGCCCGGCGAATCTTTACAAGCGGCGCCTGCGGAGGATTCCCCCGCCCCGGACCGGTTGCTAGCGTACAGCGGACGGAGAGCCCAATGATCGGATTCGATCTCACCGACGAGCAGCTTGAACTCAAGACGCTGGCGCGGAAGTTCAGCGCGCAGGAGATAATTCCGCGGGCGCGCGAGTATGACGAAAAGGAGACCTTCCCGCGCGACATCTGCGCGAAGGCGTTCGCCGCCGGGCTGATCAATTTCGCCGTGCCGAAGGAATTCGACGGTCCCGGCCTCGGGACGCTCGACGGCTGCCTGATCGGTGAGGAGCTGAACTACGGCTGCTCCGGGATTTCCAACTCGATTGCCGCCAACGATCTCGCATCGCTGCCCTTAGTGATCGCGGGCAGTGAAACGCAGCAACGCAAATACCTCGGGATGCTCACCGCGCAACTGAGCTTCAGCGCCTTCGCCCTGACCGAGCCGGGCGCGGGTTCGGACGTGGCCGGACTCAGCACCACCTATCGGCGCGAGGGCGATGAGTTCGTCCTCAACGGCGCCAAGCATTTCATCTCGAATGGCTCGATGGCAGATTGGATCGTGACCTTCGCCACTTCTGACAAGCGGCTCAAACATCGCGGGATTTCGTGCTTCGTCTTTCCCTCGAATATGTCCGGAATAACGCGCACGCGGATGCATGGGAAGCTCGGACAGCGCGCTGCCGATACCGGGGAGATCGTATATGACGAGCTGCGGATTCCGCTCGACGCTCTGGTCGGCGCCGAAGGCGAGGGCTTCAAGTATGCGATGGGCACCTTTGATCGCAGCCGCCCGGGCATCGCGGCGATCGCGATCGGAGTCTCGCAGCGGGCGCTCGACGAGTCACTCAAGTACGCGCGCGAGCGTAAGGCCTTCGGCCAGCCGATCGCGAACTTTCAGGCGATTCAGTTCATGCTCGCCGACATGGCGGTCAACGTCGAGGCGATGCGCCTGCTGACCTACAAAGCCGCCTGGATGATCGATCGCGCCGAGACCCCGAACGCGATTTCGAGCTATGCCAAACTTTTCAGCGCCGACGCTTGCATGAAGATCACGACGGACGCCGTACAGATCTTCGGCGGCTACGGTTATATGAAAGAGTATCCGGTCGAAAAGCTGATGCGCGACGCGAAGCTGCTGCAGATCTACGAGGGGACTTCGCAGATTCAGCACGTCGTGATAGCGCGCGATCTGCTTAAGTAAGGCCGGCTGAAATCGCAGACCGATCGCGAACTAAGCGCAAACTACTCGACCGGCTTATAGACCCGGCGCGCGATAAAATTAATCATCGCGCGCGGCACAAATCGTGTCGACTGCACCGTGAAGAAGTTGAGCGCGCCCGCAATATAGGTCATACGGCCGCTGGCGGCGGCCGCGATCCCGTCGGCGACCACCTTCTCCGCCGGCACCCAGACGAACGACGGCAACACCGCCCGTTCGTTCTGCGCCACCGCCTGAAACTCGGTCCTGACCGGGCCCGGACAGAGCGCCATCACGCGGATCCCGCTGCCCGCGAGCTCGCCCGCGAGCCCCTCGGTAAAGCTCAGAACGAAGGCCTTGGTCGCAGCATACGTCGTCATGTAGGGCACGGACTGAAAGGCCGCGGTGGAAGCCACATTGATGATGGTGCCGCTGTGACGCTCGATCATCGCGGGCAGGAGCAGGTGTGTGAGGCTGACCAGCGCCGTAATGTTGAGATCGATCTGCTCGAGTTCGCGCGCCAGCGCCAGTTGGCTGAAACGTCCGGCGGTGCCGAAGCCGGCGTTGTTGACCAGATAATGAATCTCAATCTGGTCCCGCTTGAGCCGATCGCAGATCGTCTGAGGCGTCGCGCGCTGCCCGAGGTCCATCGCCATTATCTCGACGCGACCGGCGCCAAGTTCCTTCGAGCGCGCAGAAACCATCTCGAGCCGATCGGCGCGGCGCGCGACCAGCACCAGATCGTGCTTCTGGCGCGCCAAGGCATAGGCGAACTGCTCGCCCAATCCGCTGGAAGCTCCGGTGATTAGCGCCGTCGGCATTTCAGCTACTCCGCAAGGGGATCGCGAATCCGCCGACGAGGCTAATTCAATCCCGCCCAAGTTGTCGATAGGCTGCATCTAGAACAAAGATCGCGAGCCTTGTCTCGATTCGGACGAAAATAGGCTGGCTACCCACCCGCGAGGCCAAGCTCATGGCGAAAATGCTCGATCGTCGTGGCGAGGCCCTGGCGCAACGCGGTTTTCGGCTCCCATCCGAGCCGCTCGCGGGCCAGGCTGATGTCCGGCCGACGACGCACTGGATCGTCGGGCGGCGCGGGATGAAACGCCAGCCGCGAGGCGCTATGTGAGAGCTCCAGCGTCAGCGACGCGAGTTCACGAATCGTGAATTCATCCGGGTTGCCGATATTAACCGGGCCGATAAAGTCGCGCGCCTCCATCATGCGCACGAGCCCGTCAATCGTGTCGTCAACGTAGGCGAACGAGCGCGTCTGGAGGCCGTCGCCGTAGATTGGAATCTCCTCGCCCTTGAGCGCGGCGACGCAAAAGTTCGAGACCACGCGGCCGTCGCTGATCGCCATCCGCGGGCCGTAGGTGTTGAAGATCCGCACGATGCGGATATCGACGTGATTCTGGCGATGGTAGTCCATCATCAGGCATTCGGCGACGCGTTTGCCCTCGTCGTAACAGGAGCGAATCCCGATCGGGTTGACGTGGCCCCAGTAACTTTCGGTTTGCGGATGCTGCTCCGGGTCGCCGTAAACCTCGCTGGTCGAGGTCAACAGGATGCGCGCCTTAACCCGCTTGGCCAGCCCCAGCATGTTGATCGTACCCATCACGCTGGTCTTAATCGTCTTCACCGGATTGTACTGGTAATGCACCGGCGAGGCCGGGCAGGCTAGGTGAAAGACGCGGTCCACTTCGAGCAGAATCGGTTCGACGATATCGTGACGAATCAGCTCGAAACGCGGGTTGGCCGACAACTGCGCGATATTGGCGCGCTTGCCGCTATAGAAATTGTCGAGGCAGATCACCTCGTGCCCGTCGCGCAACAGACGCTCGCAAAGATGGGAGCCGAGAAACCCGGCGCCACCGGTCACCAGTGTTCGCACTTCCGCGCTACCTCGCAGGCAACTCTATTGGATTGCGCTAACTCGCGGAAGTTTTCTTGGTAACGGCTGCGCATCTCTGGTTTCCGCTTTGCCTGCGCTGACGCGATTATGAAAGTCTGATGCGGCCAAATCCCACGCGAGGGTAGCGCACGATACCATGGCGCATGAGACTTTGAGCGAGATTGCGCAGCCGCCTGCCAAACCACACCTCGGCAACCTGCTCGACATCGATCGCGAAGGACCGGTGCAGGGTTTCGCGAGGTTGCCGCAGAAGTACGGGCCGATCTACCAGCTCGTCCTGCGCGGCTTGCGCTTGATCGTGGTTTCCGGCCATCAGTTGGTCGCCAAGCTCTGCGATGAGAAGCGCTTCGACAAATCCGTCGCCGGCGCGCCGGTCGCCAAACACGATGTGCGTGAAGCCAACGGCTACTGCTGACTAGCCTTGTTTTATCCAGGGAACACGAAATATCGCCAACCAGTCATATTGAATGGTCGGAAATGGGTCCGCTGACAAGCCTTTAATGAGCAGCGAGTATTTTTTGAGCACTGTGACTAAAGCATCAATTGCCGCGTCAAGATGTTCATAGGTAGGTAATTGCTCTGAAGGATTGGCATCGAGATGTGCAACGCGTTCGTGCCGAAAATTTATAATCGGCTTTGTAGCCTCAAGAAGCGTTGTTATGTCCGCTTCGATTTGTTTGTTGGGAAGAAAGTCTTCCGTGCTTCCCACCAGGTGGTCGAACTCACGATTGGCGATTCGCGCTGGTTCGCCATCAGGGAAATTCACCATCGCGGAAATATAAAGAGCAACCTGGTGCTCCCTTGAGGGACGATGCGAGCTTTTCCGGATGCTCCTTAGAAGCCTCACAAAAGAGCGAGTATTCTTGCTGTTATCGACTAGACGGCCGATAAGAGTGACGGACCAGGTGATAAAAAGTCCTCGCATCCATGAATAAAATAAGCTTGGCTTCTGAATCTCCGGATTTCGTCGGTACATTTCTAGTGTCTCTTTGTAGACGTCTCGACCTACGCATAACTCTGTTACCGCGAGTTCGATGGATGCGAGCCACTCTGTCCACTTTTTGAAATCATCCATTAGGGGCGAGGACTTGTTTTCCTCAGAGCGCCGAAAAACAATGTGATTAGAGAGCTTCATCGGTAGATTCTACGGGCTCCCGTCTGCTTGCGAGTCTCGACGAGCGCCTCGGCTAACCCGCTCATATCGTCGCTCCCTTTGACCGATTGCATGACTCACACAAAAGCTGAACATTCCGCTCAGTGCTACTACGGTAGTGTCGGGAAGTTGGTGGAAAAGTGAAAAGGCGTCAAGATCCGGCGAGTTGAGCCACAACTCACACCCGCTAGGCGGCGGGTGCCGGAGGATGACGCCATGGAAAGCGATAGCAGGGATGGAGGAGCAGGGAAAGC